>NZ_VMML01000051.1:0-8197 GCF_013277175.1 Streptococcus sp. 3167
TCATTATAGAACTTTCATTTAATACTCATTATTCTCTTGTAAACGATTATAAAGTGAACAAAATGTTTATCCTATTTAATTTAAAATTTTTTATGCTATTCTATACTCTTTACCTTCGGTGTTTGATCTATCAGAGAAGATGTCGATATTTTTATATCATTAAAATCGTGCAACTTTTTTCAGATACTTTTAAAAGATTGATTTCATTACCTCTTTCCTTTATACTGGATAAAAAGGAGAATAGTATGTCAGAAACAAATCACAAAATTGATTCAAATTTTGCAGGTCGTTTAAATATCCTGCGTGCGGGTGTTCTTGGTGCCAATGATGGGATTATTTCCATTGCTGGTGTAGTTATCGGAGTTGCTAGTGCCACGACCAATATCTGGATTATCTTTTTATCAGGATTTGCAGCTATCTTAGCTGGTGCCTTTTCAATGGCTGGTGGAGCATATGTATCCGTTTCAACTCAAAAAGATACTGAGGAAGCAGCCGTTGCGCGTGAGCAGCTCTTGCTAGACCAAGATATGGAACTAGCCAAAAAGTCCCTCTATGCTGCCTATATCCAAAATGGAGAATGCGAAACCTCTGCTCAACTTTTGACTAACAAAGCCTTTTTAAATAATCCACTCAAGGCTTTGGTAGAGGAAAAATACGGTATTGAGTATGAAGAGTTTACCAATCCTTGGCATGCTGCTATCTCTAGCTTTATTTCTTTTTTCCTTGGTAGCTTACCACCAATGCTGTCAGTAACTATTTTCCCAAGTGAATACCGCATTCCTGCTACTGTCCTTATCGTCGGTGTGGCCCTTCTTCTCACTGGTTACACTAGTGCCAAACTTGGAAAAGCCCCAACCAAAACAGCTATGATTCGGAACCTAGCTATTGGTCTTTTAACCATGGGAGTTACCTTTCTGCTAGGACAACTTTTCAGCATTTAATACTCTTCGAAAATCTCTTCAAACCACGTCAGCTTCGCCTTGCCGTATATATGNNCTAGCTTCCTAGTTTGCTTTTTGATTTTTATTGAGTATAAAATACAAGAAATACCTCGATTTTCAAGTCGAGGTATCTTTTTTTACATTTGGACAATCTTGCGATAACTTCTTGAAGTAATCATGAAAATCAGCACATAGGCGATGAGGAAGATAGCGCAGATAGACAAGGTCACAATCAACATCATATTCGTATCTATTACACCAATCACTTTTAAAATCAGACTAAGCATATGGTAGGCAAAGGCTAGATGTATGAAGGCAAAAAGCAAAGGAAGGAAGAAAACAGTTAAAACCTGTTTGTTGATGGTTTGCTTGATTTGCTTTTGATCTAAACCGACTTTCTGCAAGATAATAAAGCGTTCACGGTCTTCATAGCCTTCAGAAATTTGTTTGTAATAGATGACCAGAACGGTTCCGACCATAAAGATAATGGATAGGAAAATACCGATAAAGAAGACACCACCAAAGAGGGCACTCATCTGAGAACTAGCATCTGCTAGATTGCTACCATAAACATAGCTACCTTCTGTGTCTAATTGAGCATTAAATTGATTGAGGTATTTTTCATACTCCTCAGCGACCTTGAGTTGTTCTTCTTCACTGACATTTATTACATTCATACCACCGTAAAACTGATTATAGATAGCCGAATCTGGGAATTGATCCAAAAAGGCTTGTAAATCAGGAACAACAAGGTAATTGTAATCAGTAGTCAAGATATTAAACTGATTTGGAACATGGTTCACAATGAAATCTTTATTAAATTCTTCTTTGACAGAAAATTGATGATCATTTAGAGTTAGAGCTTTCTGTCCTTTCAGTCCGTCATTTTTGGCAAAGAGACCAACCTCATTTCCTGATAGAGACAGTTTTTGACCAGTCATATTTTCATAATCTTTTTGGTCAAATACCATGAAAACTGTTTTTGGTTGGACACGGTTTTGTCCTTTTTCAAAAATAGTTAACTTGGTTCCTTCTTGATTTGCAATACCAAAGTTACTGTAACGAAGCACTTCTTTCTCTTTGACACTATAACCTTTGTCACTTGCAAACTGGCTCAAGAGTTTGTCCAAATCTTCTTTTTCAACATTTTTTCCAGTAATGCCAAAGTCATGCGGATTCATCACTTTTTTAAAGGATTCTGAGGCATTGAAAATACTAGTCGCTGCTGACATGGTTACCAAAACCATTGTTGACAAAATAGCGATGGTTGCTAGTCCAACCGCATTTTTCTTCATACGGAAAATCAAGTTGGAAACAGAGATGAGGTTATTAGGTTGGTAATAGTATTTCTTGTTTTTCTTTAAGATTTGTAGGAAGACTGTAATCCCTGCATTAAACAATAGATAAGTACCAAAAATAACCAGCAAAACAGCTAGGAAGAAAGTTGTTAGGGCTGTAAGAGGATCGGTTACCGTAAGGGCAAGATAATAGCCAATCCCTAAACTTATGGAACCAAGAATAGTTTGGAGAGGTAGGAAACGACCTCTTTTCTCTCCGCTTGCTTTCTCACGCGAGAGCTGGAGGGCATTCATACGGGCGATTCGAAGGGCATTCAGGAACATGAGCCCTAGGAAAATCAATCCAAAGACAACAAGTACTGCAATGACAACATTCATTTGGAAGGTAGCGACCAGCTCAACCTTCAATTTCATCAGTTTGAGCAAGAAAGCGAAAATCAACTTGTCAAACAAGGCTCCAATACCGATACCCGCTCCAACAGTTAGAATCCCAAATACCACTAACTCCTTAAAGGTCATACTGATAAGATGACGCTTCTCCAAGCCCAACATGCCATAAATTCCTAGTTCCTTGGAACGGTTTTTCATGACAAAACTATTGGCATAGAGGACGATAATGGCTGACGCAAGGGTAACGACAAACATACCAAATCCAAGTGTTGCTTGAATGGTGGTTCCTCCACGGATTTCAGCAATCTTGGGATTGAAGGTTAGAGAGTAAAAGAGATAGGTGACAGTGACTGCCAAGAGAACAGCCAGCGCAAAAGGATAGTAGAGCTTGCGGTTTTTAATCAAGTTCGATACCGCTAACTTATTAGTTAATCGAAACATACTAATTCACCTCGCTTGCCATGACAGTCAAGGTATCAGAGATTTCTTGGAACATCTGACGCTCTGTCTTCTCTCCACGGTAGATTTGATTGTAAAGAATGCCGTCCTTGATAAAGAGTACACGTTTAGCTCTGCTAGCTGCTGCTGTTGAGTGGGTTACCATGAGAATGGTTTGGCCGCGCTCATTGATTTCATCAAAAACATCAAGAAGAGCTGCAGAGGACTTGGAATCAAGGGCACCTGTTGGCTCATCCGCAAGGAGAATTTCAGGTTCTGTGATGATGGCGCGTGCTACTGCTACACGCTGTTTCTGACCACCAGAAATCTCGTAAGGGTACTTCTCTTGCAATTGGTTGATACCTAGATTCTCAGCTGTCACCACCAATTTCTTCATCATCTCCGTAATAGGTCTTCTTGACAAGACAAGCGGAAGCAAGATATTGTCCTTAACAGAAAGAGTATCTAGCAAGTTAAAGTCTTGGAAGACAAAGCCTAATTTTTCACGACGGAAGCTAGAAGCCTGTGAATTTTTAATGGTTGCGGTGTCAGTTCCATTCAAGTAAACCTGGCCACGAGTTGGTTTATCCAGCATAGCTAGAATATTGAGCAAAGTTGATTTACCAGAACCAGACTCACCCATGATAGCAACGTAGTCTCCCTTTTCTACGGTAAAGTGAATATCCTTGAGGGCCTCTACTTGGTTGCCCTGAAAACGAGTTTTATAAATTTTTTGAACGTGTTTTACATCTAAAAGTGTCATGAGAATCTCCTTTCTTAATATCCCATCAAATGAAATGTTGCTTGCATCATAGCGCATCCCAGCTGAACGCGCTCGATTTCTTTGTGGCTTGGTTGTTTTGAAAATTTTTCTTGAAATAATTTTTTCATGTTCTTACTCCTTTTTCTTTATGAGTCTAGTTTACATCAAAAAAAGACCGCTTGCCATAACCTAACCTTACAAAAGAGACTTTAATCTTACATTTTTGTAAGATTGGGGGAAATGTAAGCAAAATTACTTAGAAAATGATTTGATTTCCTATTTTTAAAATTGTAAAATATAAGTGTGAAAAGGCTTACTTTGGAAAGAAGGTGCGCTTTAATGAAACACAAAGAACATATACTCATCGGACTTCTCTATCTCCTCTCTCCATTCATCGGTCAGCTCTTAGTTGAAAAAACATACTTTATCGGTACAGAATTTACAGCTACTGCTTATGCTATTTGCTGGCTATCAGTTGTTATCAGCATCCACCATTTTTCAAAAAATGTATTGTCTCAGCAAGAAAAAACAGATTAAAAAACTGAGTTTAAAATAATATTTTTAATTTGTATATGAGGCTGAGAAAATCTTATTAAAAGTAAAAAAGCTTTAAATCAAGCAGTTTAGACTATTGATTTAAAGCTTTTTGCTTATTCCAAATCTTTTGTTAAACCTCACCAAAACCAGCCTTCATTGTCGTCAATAGCTTGGGCTTCTTTGCGTTTGCGTGGGCCTGTTCCGTACATTTCTGCTTCGATTTCTTCCTTGGTTGGCATGATAGAAGCTAGGATGATATAGATAATCACGCCAAGTCCAAAGTTTGCGACTGTAAAAATAGCAAATAGAAAACGAACCAGGGTAACATCAAAGTTCCACTTGTCTGACAGACCCGCCAGAACTCCTGAAATCATGCGATTTCGTCTCATTTTATAAAATTTACTGTTCATGATATTTCCTCTTTCTGTTAGGTTAGACATAGTATATCACGGGTAGGCTCGGCTTTCATCAGTCCTCAGGCTGATTTATCAGAAGCAATTTACCTCGACAAAGTCCACAGCGATAGCATTTGGTATCAATCCTTCGCTTGCGATGATAACTTTGCTGGCAGGATTGACAACGATAAAGTTTGAGTGGTTTAGAGTGGCTATTTGTCAAGGAGGGCACAAAGCGTAATCCATCCACCGCTTTCAAAAGTTCCTTAAAATCTCGATCCTTGTGTTGATATCCCTTCCCTTGAAAATAGAGGTGATAATGACAGAGTTCATGTCGGACAATTTTCCTAAAAACCTCCATACCCAGTTTCTGATAAACCTTGGGATTAAAATCCAGATGCCCATCTTTGGGGAAAAATCGCCCACCTGTCGAACGTAGACGCCTATTCCACTGGACATGATGGATAAAAGCTCTCCCGAAGTCTTCTAGTGAAACCTGCTTGACATAATCAGTCAGTTTCATTTGGAGCGAGGAGCGACAGATTAACTTTTTCACGTTCAGTATCAATTTTCTTGACCCAAACGGTCACCAAATCTCCAACTGACACCACTTGACTAGGGTGTTTGATAAACTTGCGACTCATATGAGAAATATGAATCAAGCCGTCCTCGTGAATCCCGATATCAACGAAGGCACCGAAGTCAACAACGTTACGCACAACACCTTCTAGCTTCTGACCTACCACTAGGTCTTTGATATCTAGGACATCTTGGCGAAGCACAGGTGCGTCAAAGGAATCACGGAAATCTCGACCTGGTTTGAGAAGATCTGCAATGATATCTTTAAGGGTTTCTGGACCGAGGTCTAGCTCTTGAGCCATTTCCTTGACTGAAAGGGACTTGAGTTTGCTTTGGGCTTCTTCGTTTAGGTCTTTAATATCTAAACGTTTGAAGAGTTCCTTAACTGCAGTGTAATTCTCTGGGTGAACTCCTGTATTATCAAGGATATTGCTACTTTCAGGGATACGAAGGAAACCAGCAGCCTGCTCAAAGGCCTTGGCTCCCAGACGAGGAACTTTCTTGATTTGGGCGCGTGAAGTGATTTTTCCTTCTTCCTCGCGGTATTTGACAATATTTTCAGAGATAGTTTTGTTGAGTCCAGCTACGTGTGAAAGAAGAGCTGGGCTAGCTGTATTGACATTGACACCAACTTGGTTAACCACTGTATCGACAACAAAGTCCAGACTCTCAGATAGTTTCTTCTGACTGACATCGTGTTGGTATTGACCGACACCAATTGACTTAGGATCGATTTTAACCAATTCAGCAAGGGGGTCCTGCAAACGACGGGCGATAGAAATGGCAGAGCGTTTTTCAACGGTCAAATCTGGAAACTCCTGACGAGCAAGTTCACTGGCAGAATAGACAGAAGCACCACTTTCATTTACGATGACATAACTAACCTCAGGAAAATCTTTCAGAACTTCCGCCACAAAGGCTTCACTTTCACGACTAGCAGTACCATTTCCGATGGCAATAATTTCCACGCCATATTGACCAATCAAATCTGCCAGATCTTTCTTGGCTTCTTCGATTTGACGAGCTGATGCTGGTTTAACAGGATAAATGACCTGTGTTGTCAGCATTTTTCCTGTTGCATCCACGACAGCTAGCTTGGCACCTGTACGAAAGGCAGGGTCAAATCCAAGAACCACGCGCTCTTTCAGTGGAGCAACCAAGAGGAGATTGCGTAGGTTGTCCGAAAAGAGTTGGATAGCCCCTTCTTCCGCTTTTTCAGTCAATTCTGTCCGAATACGGCGCTCGATAGCAGGTAAGACTTTTTTCTTAACCGATTGCTGAACAACTTCATCTATATAGGCATTTTTCACCTTGAAACGAGCAGCAAAGAAAGCTAGAATACGGTCTGTCGCATGTTCGAAACCGACCTTCAAGACACCTAGCTTCTCCCCACGATTGAGGGCCAATGTACGATAGCCCTGCATATTTCCAACTGTCTCTGAAAAATCATAATAAATCTGAAAAACCTGCTTTTCATCAGGACTTTCATCCTTGACTTGCGAAGTAAGTTTAGAGTATCTCAGCACCTCCTGATAAGTCATGGCGCGCAGTGTCACATCTTCCGATAAGGCTTCGACTAAGATATCAACTGCACCAGCCAAGGCGTCTTTCCCAGTCACAAATCCTTCACAGATGAACTTTTCAGCCTCTTTCTCTAAGTCAGTTACATTCTGCAAAATCAGGCGAGCAAGTGGGAAGAGTCCAGCTTCACGAGCAATGGTTGCCTTGGTTCGACGCTTTTCCTTGTAAGGTAGGTAGAGTTCTTCAACGTCTGCTAATTTTTCGGCAGCTAAGATAGCTTCTTCCAACTCCTTGGTCAACTTGCCTTGTTCTTGAATCTTAGCTAAAACAGCTTCCTTGCGGTCATTGAGATTGGTCAGACTTTTATCCAAGTCGATAATGGCCTTAATCGCCACCTCATCCAGACTACCAGTCATGTCCTTGCGATAACGCGAGATAAAGGGGATTGTCGCCCCTTCTGCTGTCAAACTTAGAACAGTATCGATTTGCTTTAAAGTCACTCCCAAATCTTGGGAGATTTTTTCATATTTTTTATCCATGAATCTATTATACCACAAGCTAAAC
The DNA here is from genome assembly GCF_013277175.1 of Streptococcus sp. 3167. Classification (NCBI taxonomy): domain Bacteria; kingdom Bacillati; phylum Bacillota; class Bacilli; order Lactobacillales; family Streptococcaceae; genus Streptococcus; species Streptococcus sp. 3167. The sequence continues at coordinate 7,427 of NZ_VMML01000051.1, forward strand.
ATTTCAAATTAACTCGTAGAACATTTAAAAAATATGTAGGGAATAGATTTATATGCTACAGCGCAATAACTTGCACTTAAAGAGCATTGCCACCTTTTTTTAACCAAGCCATGATATCAAAAGTATTTAATGGATCAGACATAATAGCCAGTTCTGGAAGATGTTCCTGACCTGGAATAACACATTGACTTTTCAAATTTTTATATGGACGATTGACTAAAATTAATTTATTAGAATAAGGAAGATTATCCATCTTATTTAAAATTTCTTCACTAGCTGAATCTTTATTATCAAATTTAAAATATAGATTATCCCAATTTATGCGTTTTTTCTTTTTTCCCACTTAGTCCGTGCTTCTTCAATACTAGAATAATGTAGAAAATGAATATCTATATCCCCTAAGTGCCCCAAAGGATAAACTTCATGGGTCCAGCTCGGTGAAACAAGTTCCTCTTCGAAAACAAGTTCTTGTTCCATATAGTACCGAAAATCCTTTGTAAGTTTATAATAATCATCAGGAAGAATAAATAAACCAACAAAAGGTGTTCTATATTGGCTTTACAATAATAACTTCTATATCTTTAAATGTTTGTCTATCAACTATTAATAAAGACTCTAATAAACTATTTTTATCTCCTTGATGTAATAAAATAACACTGATTAAGCAAGTCAATTTTACTACCTCCTATAATTTTCTGATAATGATTTTCTTCTTATTTCAATTATATAATCATTTAGTTTTAAAAAAAGCGTTCCAAACATTCAAAAATA
>NZ_VMML01000052.1:0-27240 GCF_013277175.1 Streptococcus sp. 3167
ACAATTAAAATGTGCCGCAGTTTCCCGTAAAAAAGCATCTGGATGAGCCTCTACAAAGGCTTTCAATTCCTCTAAAGGAATCTTTCGGTTTTTGACGACTCGCTTTTTCCTCTCTAAGTGTCCTTGTTCACGTAAGTTCTTTTTCCATGTGAAGAGAGTTCTGACGCCGACATCAAAAACCTTGGCTGCCTCGACATGGCTGTGCCCCTCTTTGATGTAATCTAATGCTCGCTGTTTAAAATCTGTACTATATGCCATAGCTTTATTATAACATGCTTGTTTGAAACTAAGCAACTATATTACCTAAAAGACTCAGGTGCTATGTTAACAGGCTGGGTGAAAGATAGCAGATCTTGGTATTACCTTGCTTCAACTGGTAAGATGCTTCACAACACCTATACACCTGGTGGTTACTGTGTAGATACCGGTGGCGCTTGGAAATAATCTAAAGTATACATTTTATTCCTTCAGCTATTAGTGTACATGCTCAGACTAAATGTTATCAGAGCTACAAAAAAACTAGATAATAATACGAAAAGCGAATCGAAACAATGAATTCTGTTTTGTTCGCTTTTTGTTTCAATCTGTGTCATTACGATATTTTCATTTAATTGTATATCCCCCAAAAATTTACATTTTTATATGAAGTATTTTAGATAAAAGCAAACGCTAAATCATATCCTCAAAAAAACAGGTTTAGAACATTTGAAAAATCGAACGCTCAGCAATGATAGTCTGTCTGGTGGCGAGAAACAACGCCTAGAAATCGCCCGCGCCCTCTACCATGATAGCCAACTCATCTTAGCAGACGAGATTAAGGCCAATCTTGACTCGGAAAATAGCAGAAAAATTAGCGACTTGCTCTTCTCCCTACCTCAAACAGTCATAGAAGCCATTCACCACTACACAGAAGAGGACTTAAAAAACTACGACCAAGTCATTCACTTAAGCAAAGAAAAGTAATATTCTTCGAAAATCGCTTCAAACTATGTCAGTTTGACCTACAACCCCAACACTTTACTTTGAGTAACATGCAGCTGACTTCCTAGTTTGTTCTTTAATTTTCATTATCCCTTGTTCATTTCCTTGAAATTTTCTGAAAAAAGAGTAAACTGGTATTCAAGAAGTCTATTTCGTGGAGTTTAGGATGAAATTATATGTTCAATTAATGATTCTCTTTGTGATTTCTCTAATCGGAGAGGGGATTTCCAGTTTCTTTCATTTGCCCATCCCAGGCAGTATTATCGGCTTGATTATTCTCTTTCTATCCCTACAATTCAAATGGTTGAGAACTAGGCATGTCAACATGGTGGGGAATTTCTTGCTGGCCAATATGACCATTCTCTTTTTGCCGCCAGCAGTAGGAATCATGGAAAAGTTTGATGTGATTGCTCCCTATCTCCTACCCATTGTTTTGATTGTCTTTTTTGCAGCAGTTGTCAATATTATCCTCATAGCGTTGGTAGTTCAGTTTATCAAACGACGGTTTGAGGGAGATTATGAGAAAGGAGATGCCAAATGAGTGAATTTGTTTCCAATCCCCTATTTGGGCTTGCCCTGTCTATCCTAGCTTATCTAGTGGGGATGTTGATTTACAGACGTTTTCCTCATCCATTGACAACGCCCCTGCTTTTGTCGGCTATTTTTATCATTATTTTTCTTAAGGTGACGGGTATTTCTTATCAAGATTACTACCAAGGTGGGGTTTATCTGAACAACTTGATTGTCCCGTCGACAGTGGCTTTGGGGATTCCGATTTACAAGAGTTTTCATTTGATGAAGCACCATGCTCGGAGTATTCTCTTTGGTAGTCTGCTAGCAGTAGTTGTCAATACCTCTTTCACAGCCCTTGTGGCCAAAATCTTTGGTATGGACTTTTTCCTAGCCATTTCTCTCTTTCCCAAGTCAGTAACAACCGCCATGGCAGTGGGAATCACAGAAAAATTGCAAGGTCTGACGACCGTGACCTTGGTGGTAGTCGTGGCAACTGGGATTTTAACCAGTGTCATCGGACCAACCCTTTTGAAGTGGTTGAAAATTGACGACCCAGTAGCTGTTGGTCTTTCCCTTGGAGGAACAGGCCATGCAGTTGGAACAGGAACAGCCTTCCGATACGGCTCTGTAGCAGGAGCCATGGGTGGTTTGGCTATCGGTGTCACTGGTATTCTCTATGTCTTTGTCAGCCCCATCGTAGCTAGTTTGATATTGAGTTAATACTCTTCGAAAATCTCTTCAAACCGCGTCAACGTCGCCTTGCCGTAGGTATGGTTACTGACTTCGTCAGTTCTATCCACAACCTCAAAACACTGTTTTGAGCAGCCTGCGGCTAGTTTGCTCTTTGATTTTCATTGAGTATAAAAAGCAAGGAATTCGAGCAATCTCATTATGGTAGTGACATGGGGGTCTAACTTCTCATATTTATACATTTCTCCAATCAGTTAGTTGATTACAACCGAGATTTTCTATACTCTCCTTATAAGATTTTCGCATAAGATGAGACAGCACACGCTGAAGACGTCTATGTTATTTAGATTTAATGCAATCTTTTCAAAGAGTTTTGATAATCTATATTTCTTATTTAGTTTAGTTGATTTCATATCACTATACTATAATGCTTATCCAAATGATGACACTATCAAAACACCCTATTATTGGATGCTTACGAAACAGATTTTTATACTCTTCAAACCACGTCAGCTTGTCCTTAGTGTGTATACGTTACTGACTTGGTCAGTTCCTCAACCTCAAAACTATGTTTCGAGGAGCCTTCCGCTAACTTCCCAGTCTGATTTTCATTGAATATTAACGATACTTTATCACATAAAGAGGCTGGATGAAAAGTCTTCACAATCAAAAAACGCATCCTATCAAGTTGAGTCCTGATAGGATGCGTTTTTATATTATTGAAATTTTGTTACAGACCGATAAGAGTTCTATCATAATCAATAAATAAAGTGATGGGAAATAAGAATTGCACACCCTGGTTTTGGAATTCAAATCAATTTATAAGAATGTTTTAGAAGCAATATTATCTTATTCCAGATTCAGTTCACTATACAATTGAGTTCTCAAGCAACCTGTTTACATAATGTGTGCATAATTAGGTTCGTGATTCCACTCTTTTTATCTCTAAAAAACCTCGCTTTCGCGAGGCTCTTCTATTTATAAGATAAGGCACGTTTAAATGTTTTCCAAATCCCTAAATCATCTGTTTGAAGGACTAGGCTGGCATACATGCGTCCGATAAATCCTGTTGCTACCACCGCAAAAATCACTGTAATAGCAAGTGAAATCCATGCTTCTACTCCCCCTGCATAGCCATTAATAGTTCTAAATGGCATAAAGAAGGTCGAAATAAAGGGAATATAAGAACCAATCTTCAAGATGAGATTGTCACCAGCTGCACCTAGAGCTGTCACTCCAAAAAAACCACCCATAATCAAAATCATCAAAGGCGACAAGGCTTTTCCTGAGTCCTCAGGACGAGAAACCATAGAACCTAGAAAGGCAGCCAAGACGACGTACATAAAGAGACTGACCAAAATAAAGAACAAGGTATTCAGTGAGAAAGCATCTCCCAAGTGATCCAAAATACCAGACTGAGCCAAGAATGGCAAATCTTTAAAGAGTAGAATGGCTGCCAGACCACCTACCACATAAATCCCGATATGCGTTAAAATCACCAGAAACAGAGCCATCATCCGCGCATAGAAATAGTGACTAGCCCTTATGCTAGAAAAGACGACTTCCATAATTTTGGTGCCTTTTTCACTGGCAACTTCCTGAGCTGTTACACCCGCATAGGTAATCAGAATCATATAAAGAAAGAATCCTAAGGCGCCTGCTGCAATTGTTTGAATAAACTTTTTATTTTCCTTGGCTTCATCAATCTTTTCTGTGAATTGAATTGTCTGCGCTAAGCGTTTTTCCTGCTCTTGAGACAAGGAAGCAGTTGAACGATTAAGCTGATTTTGCAGTTCATTGAGTGTATCTGTAACTGCAAATTTAATTCCATTTTCAAGCGACGTTTCGCCATGATAAACTGCCTTCAAGACACTATCCTCTTGGTCAATAGTCAGATAGCCTTTTAATTTTTCATCTTTAATCGCTTCTTTGGCACTTGCTTCGTCTTTGTAGTCAAAATTAACACCATTTACATTCTTCAGTCCTTCTGCTACAGATGGCACTGTTGTCACTACTGCCACTTTATCATTTTTAGCCATTGAAGAGCCTTGGAGATAAGCAATTCCTCCAGAGATTCCTAAAAAGAGGAACGGTGAAATCACCATAAAGAAGAAACTCCACGATTTGACATGTCTAAGATAGGTTTCCTTGATTACAACCCACACATTTCCCATACTTCCACTCCTGATTCTAGTTTAAAGATTTCATCGATAGTTGGCGCTTGTTGGTCAAAGGTTGCGATATATTGCCCTTGAGTCAAGATTGGGAAGAGTTCTCTACCAGCACTCTCATCCTCCAAGATCAATTTCCAACTACCTTGTTTGGTCAAGCTCACCTGTTTGACATGAGGAAGGTTTTCCAATTCTTCCTTGCTTCGTTCACTTGAAACAAAGAGACGTGTTTTCCCGTATTGATTTCGGACATCCTGAACTGGTCCATGCAAGACCACACGGCCATCTCGGATCATGAGAATATCGTCACAAAGCTCCTCGACGTTGGTCATGACATGGTCAGAAAAGATAATGGTTGCCCCACGTTCTTTTTCTTGAAAAATGACTTGCTTGAGCAATTCTGTATTGACTGGGTCCAATCCACTGAAAGGCTCATCCAAGATAATCAAGTCTGGCTCATGAATCAGAGTAATGATGAGCTGAATCTTCTGCTGATTTCCTTTTGACAGACTCTTAATTTTATCTGTCAGCTTCCCTTTCACTTCCAACCTCTTCATCCATTGAGGGAGTTTTTCCTTGATTTCCTTGGCATCCATGCCTTTTAGAGTCGCCAAATAGCGAACTTGCTCAAGAACTGTCAATTTAGGCATGAGACTGCGTTCTTCAGGCAGATAACCAATCCGAGCATAGGTCTCCTGACGAATATCCTGACCATCCAGACCGATTTCTCCCTGGTATTCTAAAAACTTCAAAATACTGTGGAAAATCGTTGTCTTCCCAGCACCATTTTTTCCTACTAATCCCAAAATACGACCTGGTCGCGCTTGAAAGTCAATACCAAACAAAACTTGCTTGGATCCAAAACTTTTCTCTAGACTTCTTACTTCTAGCATCTTTCACCTCCGAAATTTCTTGCACTCATTATACTCCTTTTTGATAGCCTTTACAATGTTTTTTGTCCATTTTTAGAAGACTAATGCTATGTAAAATATGGCATGGAGCACTTTTATACTCAATGAAAATCAAAGAGCAAACTAGGAAGCTAGCCGTAGGCTGCTCAAAGTACAGCTTTGAGGTTGCAGATAAAACTGACGAAGTCAGTAACTATATCTACAGCAAGGCGAAGCTGACGTGGTTTGAAGAGATTTTCGAAGAGTATTAGTGATAAATCCATTATACAGTAGCAAACTTAATTTATCCACTCTGCTCCTCAACTGTCAGTTTTTGGTCCTGAATTGTTATTTGAGTAAGTTCTTTTTCCTCATAAAATTTTCTTCCTCTAAAACTTCTGGAAAAAAACAGATAATTTCTTGACAACATTTTTTATAAGAAACAAGTTCATCTGTCATTTCAAGCAGGAGTAATCCTTTATCTACTAATGGACGGAACGGAATTCAATCGCTTGTCTGATGTGTTTTCTAAGGAACATATCTACTATGCACATCCCTATACCTCTTGGGAAAGGGGAACTAATGAGAATCACAACAGGCTCATTCGTAGATGGTTACCTAAGGGAACTAAGAAAACAACTCCCAAAGAAGTCGCATTCATCGAAAATTGGATGAACAACTATCCTAAAAAATGCTTGAACTACAAGTCGCTCAGAGAAAACTTCTTGATGACTAACTTGAACTTGAAATTTAGCAATAATTCATTCACCATCTAACTATATTTAGTAATTATTTCAGAACTGATTAATATTAAAATTAACTAACGATTCAAAGGATTCATACTAGACATAAATTACATCCATCAGATAGAGACTCTTATTATTTTTAGATTTTAGCTTTTCTAGCTTCAGAATACATCTAAACTTTAGAGAAGATGACTATTCGAAAGCTCGAATGCCTCAAAATTATCTCAGATAAGCTATTCGAAACTTAGAATACTTGTAAATTTATGGAATTACGATTATTCTAAACTTAGAATGCATATAACCTTTAGTTGACAGACCTGTTCTAAGTCTCGAAGGCCTGTATTCCCATCTATTTCTCATCAAAAACACTCATTCCCCCTTTCTCCTCCAAAATATGGTATAGTAGAAATATACTATCTATGAGGAGTTTACATGTCACAGGATAAACAAATGAAAGCTGTTTCTCCCCTTCTGCAGCACCTTATCAATATCTCATCGATTGCCGGTGGGGTTGGGAGTTTGATTTTCTGCATTTGGGCTTATCAGGCTGGGATTTTACAGTCCAAGGAAACCCTCTCTGCCTTTATCCAGCAGGCAGGCATCTGGGGGCCACCCCTCTTTATCTTTTTACAGATTTTACAAACGGTCGTCCCTATCATTCCTGGGGCCTTGACCTCGGTAGCTGGGGTCTTTATCTACGGTCACATCATCGGGACAATCTACAACTATATCGGTATCGTGATTGGCTGTGCCATTATCTTTTATCTGGTGCGCCTCTATGGGGCCGCCTTTGTCCAGTCTGTCGTCAGCAAGCGCACCTATGACAAGTACATCGGCTGGTTGGACAAGGGCAATCGTTTTGACCGTTTCTTTATCTTTATGATGATTTGGCCCATTAGTCCAGCTGACTTTCTCTGTATGCTGGCTGCCCTGACCAAGATGAGTTTCAAGCGCTATATGACCATCATCATTCTAACCAAGCCCTTTACCCTCGTGGTTTATACCTACGGTCTGACCTATATTATCGACTTCTTCTGGCAAATGCTTTGACACGTAAAAAATCCGTTTGGTTTCCCAAACGGATTTTGTGCTTTATTTTGAAACTTCTTTTGCAAGAACAAAGTTCCCAAGTGTGGCAGAACCATTTCCTGCTACTGCTGGAGTAACGATATAGTCACGCACATCTGGCACTGGTAGGTAACCATTGAGAAGAGCTGTAAATTTCTCACGGACACGGTCCAACATGTGTTGTTGAGCCATGACCCCTCCACCAAAGACAATCACGTCTGGGCGGAAAGTCACTGTCGCATTAACCGCAGCTTGAGCGATATAGTAGGCTTGGACATCCCAAACAGGGTTGTTGAGTTCAATGTTTTCCCCACGAACACCTGTACGAGCTTCCAAACTTGGACCAGCTGCATAGCCTTCCAGACATCCCTTATGGAAAGGACAAACACCCTTAAACTCTTTTTCAATATCCATTGGATGTCTAGCAACATAATAATGACCCATTTCAGGATGACCCACACCGCCGATAAACTCACCACGTTGGATGACACCTGCACCGATACCTGTACCGATTGTGTAGTAAACCAAGTTTTCGATACGGCCACCAGCATTGTTACGGGCAACCACTTCACCATAAGCAGAGCTGTTTACGTCTGTCGTGAAGTACATAGGAACGTTGAGGGCGCGACGAAGGGCACCAAGCAAGTCCACATTTGCCCAGTTTGGTTTTGGAGTCGTTGTGATAAAGCCATAAGTTTTTGAGTTTTTATCAATATCAATCGGACCAAATGAACCAACTGCAAGACCAGCAAGGTTATCGAATTTTGAGAAGAACTCGATGGTTTTATCGATTGTTTCGATTGGTGTTGTTGTTGGAAATTGTGTTTTTTCTACAACGTTAAAGTTTTCATCACCGACAGCACAGACAAACTTTGTACCGCCCGCTTCCAAGCTTCCATATAATTTTGTCATGATAAACCTCTTGTTTTTATTTTCTTTATTATAGCATATTTCGAAAGTCTAAATTTCTCTATTTTTTAGATTTTCCTCTGTAAATCTTACCATTCAAGCAAAAACGAACAAACATGTCATTTGTTCGTTTTCACATTAAAGAGGATTGATTAGATTTTCACTTCGATCACAGCATCCCCCTTAGCAACTGAACCTGTTGCGACTGGAGCTACTGAAGCATAGTCAGCTGTATTTGTAACGATAAGCATTGTTGTATCATCAAGTCCAGCTGAAGCGATTTTGTTTGAGTCAAATGTTCCAAGAACATCGCCAACTTTAACCTTATCACCTTGAGCAACTTTTGCTTCAAAACCGTCACCGTTCATAGACACAGTGTCAATACCAACGTGGATCAAAACTTCAGCACCATTTCTTGTTTTCAAACCAAAAGCGTGTCCTGTTGGAAAGGCAATTGAAACTTCAGCATCAGCTGGTGCATATACCACTCCTTGGCTAGGTTTCACAGCGATACCTTGTCCCATAGCTCCACTCGAGAAGACTGGGTCATTGACATCAGCAAGAGCGACAACATCACCGACGATAGGAGTTACAAGTGTTTCATTTTGAAGAGCTGCTGGAATGTTACCAGTTGTTTCTTCTTGGACCAAACGTTCTGTCTCTACTTCAGTAGCAACTTCTTTTTCATCCTCATAACCAAACATGTAAGTGAGGGCAAAACCAAGGGAAAATGATACGGCTACCATAAGAAGGTATTGAGCAAGTTGTCCGTTACCGATGTAAAGCATTGTACCAGGGATGATGGTGATACCATTACCAGTACCAGCAAGTCCAAGGATTGAAGCCAATCCACCACCGATTGCACCAGCAATCAATGAAAGGAAGAATGGTTTACGGAAGCGCAAGTTTACCCCGAAGATAGCAGGCTCTGTAATACCGAGAAAGGCTGAAAGAGCAGCTGGGAAAGCAAGTGTTTTTAGTTTTGGATTTTTAGTTTTAACACCAACCGCAACAGTCGCAGCACCTTGAGCTGTCATAGCAGCTGTGATGATCGCGTTGAATGGGTTAGCATGGTCAGCAGCAAGCAATTGCACTTCAAGCAAGTTGAAGATGTGATGCACACCTGACACGACGATCAATTGGTGAACCCCACCAATCAAGAAACCACCAAGACCAAATGGCAAGCTAAGGATCGCTTTTGTAGCGATAAGGATGTAGTTTTCAACAACGTGAAAGACTGGTCCAATGACAAAGAGTCCAAGGATAGACATAACCAAAAGTGTCACGAATGGCGTTACCAAGAGATCAATCACATCTGGAACAACCTTGCGGACCGCTTTTTCAAATTTAGCTCCGACAACCCCGATGATGAAGGCTGGAAGAACGGAACCTTGCAAACCAACAACAGGGATGAAACCAAAGAAGTTTATAGCAGTTACTTCACCACCTGAAGCAACTGCCCAAGCGTTTGGAAGTGAGCCAGAAACAAGCATCATACCAAGAACGATACCAACGGCTGGATTTCCACCGAATACACGGAAGGTTGACCACACAACCAAACCTGGCAAGATGATGAAGGCTGTATCTGTCAAGATTTGAGTGTAAGTTGTCACGTCAGCTGGAAGTGTCATTCCAAGAGCAGTCAAGAGACCACGCACACCCATGAAGAGACCTGTCGCTACGATAACTGGGATGATTGGAACGAAAACGTCACCGAAAGTACGGATAGCACGTTGGAACCAGTTCCCTTGTTTGGCAGCTTCTGCTTTCATATCATCTTTAGATGATGTTGGCAAACCAAGTGCAACAACTTCATCGTACATTTTATTAACTGTACCTGTACCAAAGATGATTTGGTATTGACCTGAGTTAAAGAAAGCACCTTGAACTTTTTCCAAGTTCTCAATCACTTCTTTATTGATTTTTCCTTCATCTTTGACCATGACACGAAGACGAGTCGCACAGTGAGCTACACTGTTGACATTTTCACGTCCGCCCAAGGCATCGATGACTTTTTTTGCAATTTCCTGATTGTTCATTTGCAAAAATCTCCTTATATAACATTTTGTTCTTGTTTGAAAGCGATTTTATTCGCCCTTACGACTATTATTTTATCATGTTTTAGAAATATGTCAAGCGTTTTGCAGAAAAAATATTCCATCCACTTAGTGGGCACGCTTTAGATTGATTGTTTTTGACTGTTTCATCAGGCATTCTTTGAAAAAATAAGTTTTAAATCTGAGTTCAAAAGGGTTTTGTTTCACTTTCTTTCAATTTTCTGTAGATGGTTGATTGATTTTCTGCTTCTATTTTATGATAAGCGTTTGACAGTTTTTTCTCTTTTTTAACATAAAAGACTTGCTTTTTTAACCGAAAACGGTTACTATTAAAAGTGATAAGATTTTTGGAGGAATGAATGAATGGAATGGACTACTGAGCGTCGTTACAGACTTTATCAAGATTGGACGCAAGAAGAAATTCAACATATAAAGGAAAATATAGCACAATCTCCATGGCATACTCATTACCATGTTGAGCCAAAAACAGGACTTCTCAACGACCCAAATGGCTTTTCCTACTTTGATGGCAAGTGGATCCTCTTTTACCAGAATTTTCCTTTTGGTGCAGCCCATGGTTTAAAATCTTGGGTGCAATTGGAAAGTGAGGACTTGGTTCACTTCACAGAAACTGGTGTCAAAGTTTTACCTGATACTCCATTAGATAGCCACGGTGCCTACTCTGGTTCTGCCATGCAATTTGGTGATAACTTGTTCCTATTTTATACAGGAAATGTTCGTGATGAAAACTGGATCCGTCACCCTTACCAGATTGGAGCTTTGATGGATAAGGATGGCAAGATTAGAAAGATTGATAAGATCTTGATCGACCAGCCAGCAGACTCTACTGATCATTTCCGTGATCCACAAATTTTTAACTTTAAGGGTCAATTTTATGCCATCGTGGGTGGTCAAGACTTGGAGAAAAAAGGTTTCGTCCGTCTTTATAAGGCTGTAGACAACGACTACACAAACTGGCAAGTTGTTGGCAACCTTGACTTTGCTAACGACCGTACTGCCTACATGATGGAATGTCCAAATCTGGTCTTTGTAGGGGAGCAACCTGTCCTTCTCTACTGCCCACAAGGATTGGATAAGAAAGTTCTAGACTACGATAATATCTTTCCAAATATGTATAAGATTGGGGCTTCCTTTGACCCTGAAAATGCTAAAATGGTAGATGTGTCTCAACTTCAAAACATGGACTATGGTTTCGAAGCCTATGCAACTCAAGCCTTCAACGATCCTGATGGACGTGCTCTAGCTGTTAGCTGGCTTGGCTTGCCTGATGTTTCATATCCATCTGACCGTTTTGACCACCAAGGAACCTTCTCTTTGGTCAAAGAACTCACTATCAAAGACGGTAAACTCTACCAATTCCCAGTCGCAGCTGTCAAGGACCTTCGTGCCTCTGAGGAAGCCTTCTCAAATCGTGCCCAAACTAAGAACACTTACGAACTTGAACTCAGCTTGGAAGCTAATAGCCAGAGCGAGATTGTCTTACTAGCTGATCAAGAAGGCAAGGGACTTTCCATCAACTTTGACCTTGTAAATGGTCAAGTGACAGTAGATCGTAGCCAGGCTGGTGAACAGTATGCCCAAGAATTTGGGACAACTCGTTCTTGCCCTATCGAGAATCAGGCTACTACTGCTACGATTTTCATCGATAACTCTGTCTTTGAAATTTTCATCAATAAAGGAGAAAAAGTATTTTCCGGTCGTGTCTTCCCACATGTAGACCAAAATGGTATCCTCATCAAATCTGGAAACCTAACTGGAACTTACTATGAATTAGATTATGGTCGCAAAACTAACTGATGTCGCCAAACTTGCAGGCGTCAGCCCTACTACCGTTTCTCGTGTTATCAATAAAAAGGGCTATCTCTCCGAGAAAACCATCCAAAAAGTCAATGAAGCCATGCGGGAATTGGGCTATAAGCCCAACAACCTAGCTCGTAGTTTGCAAGGAAAATCGGCTAAATTAATCGGCTTGATTTTCCCAAATATTTCCAACGTTTTCTACGCAGAATTGATTGATAAGCTGGAACACCAACTCTTCAAAAATGGTTACAAGACCATCATCTGCAACAGTGAGCATGATTCTGAGAAGGAACGCGAATACATCGAAATGTTGGAAGCCAATCAGGTGGACGGCATCATTTCTGGTAGTCACAACTTGGGAATCGAAGACTACAATCGAGTGACGGCACCAATTATTTCCTTTGACCGAAATCTGTCACCAGACATTCCAGTCGTTTCCTCTGACAACTACGCTGGTGGAGTTCTTGCTGCCCAGACCTTGGTTAAGACAGGCGCCCAATCTATCATCATGATTACAGGGAATGACAATTCCAATTCGCCTACTGGACTACGCCACGCTGGTTTTGCATCCGTACTTCCAAAAGCTCCTATTATCAATGTTTCCAGTGACTTTTCTCCCGTCAGAAAAGAAATGGAAATCAAGAATATCTTGACTCGACAAAAGCCAGATGCCATCTTTGCTTCAGATGATTTGACAGCTATTTTGGTCATTAAAATCGCTCAAGAATTGGGCATTTCTGTACCAGAAGAGCTCAAGGTCATCGGCTATGATGGTACCTACTTTATCGAAAATTACTACCCTCAACTGGCTACTATCAAGCAACCCTTGGAAGAGATTGCCTGCCTCACTGTCGATCTTCTCTTGCAGAAGATCGAAGGCAAGGAAGTTGCGACAACTGGTTACTTCTTACCAGTTACCTTATTACCAGGAAAAAGTATTTAAATACAAGAAAACTCAGACCGAATTCGTCTGAGTTTTTATGATCTTAAATTTTCTAGGTAGCGCTGGGCTGTCTCTAGGTTAAAGGTTTTATCTGCGATGAGGCGCTCGACTAGGGGAGCAACTTCGGATTCACTAGCACCTGCGAGAAGTGCCAAAGATTTAGCCTGCAATTTCATGTGGCCTTGCTGAATCCCTGTACTCACCAAGGCTTTGAGGGCCGCAAAATTTTGGGCAAGCCCGATAGACACGATAATCTGGGCTAATTCTTTGGCAGAAGGATTTCCCAATAATTCATGACTGAGAGCTACACGAGGGTTGAGACCAACAGAGCCACCCTTGGTCGCTACAGGCATGGGTAAGGTCATCTCACCGACCAATTCTTCTCTTTCAAGATCCAGCGTCCAGCGACTGAGACCTTGATAGCGCCCGTCTCGACTAGTAAAGGCATGAGCCCCCGCCTCAATGGCACGCCAGTCATTACCAGTGGCAATCAAAATGGCATCAATACCGTTAAAAATCCCTTTATTGTGGGTAGCCGCTCGATAAGGATCAGCTTGCGCAAACTGACTAGCCAAGGCTATCTTCTCTGCAATTTCTCGTCCTTGCTCCTTTTGGCGGATCAAGTAGCGAAAGGCGATGCGACAGCTTGCAGTCACCAGAGAATCAGTTGCGTAGTTGGACAGGATTCCCATGAGACTCTGTCCCTGACTGAGTTCTTCTAAGACTGGTTTCAAGGCTTCCAGCATGGTGTTGAGCATATTGGCACCCATGGCTTCCTGGGTATCGACATGAATATAAACAACGAGAAAGTCTGGTTCGCCTTTTATCTGCTCGACATGCAGATCACGCGCCCCACCTCCACGTTTAACGATAGAAGGATAGGCTTGATTGGCAAGTTCTAGGAGCTCTGCTTTCTTGCTGGCAATCTTCTCTTGCGCTTGTTCAGGGTCAGCAACTTGATAAAGGGCTACCTGTCCAATCATCTGGCGCTCATGAACCTGAGCAGTAAAGCCACCTGCTCGCTTGATGATTTTACTAGCATAGCTGGCCGCAGCAACCACGGACGGTTCTTCTGTCACATAGGGAACTGTGTATTCCTGACCGTTAACGAGAACCTCTGGGACCAGCGAATAAGGCAGAGAAAAAGTTCCCACCACATTCTCACTCAGCTGATCTGCCACAGTTACACTCATCTGTTCATCCTGCTCTAAACTCTCTTGCCTCTCAGGACTAAGGAACGCCTGAGCTTTTAACAGCTCGAGGCGCTCTTGGTATGATTTTTTAGAAAATCCATTCCAACTTATCTTCATTATTTTTCAACCTTGCTATAACGGCGTTGGTGATCAACAATTTCAACCAAGGCAAAATCTTGATTTTCATAGCCAGCAAACTGAGCAGAATTTGTTTCATCTAAGTCTACTTCTTCAAAGAAGACTTTTTCATAGTCTGCAACAGATAAGGCAGTTCGTTGGTTGAGCTTGTTCAAGCGGTCTTTATCCAGATAAGCTTCATAACCTTCAACCAATTCACCGCTGAAGAACTCAGCTACAGCACCACTTCCGTAACTATAAAGGGCGATTTTATCCCCAGCCTTCAAGCTATCTGTATTTTCCAAGAGAGACAGAAGCCCAAGGAAAAGTGAACCTGTGTAGATATTCCCCACCTTTTGACTGTAAAGAATAGACTGGTCAAAATGCTTTTGCAAGAGGTCTTTTTTCTCTTGAGGCAGGCTCTTATCCATGATTTTTTTCAAACCTTTTAAGGCTAATTTAGGATAAGGCAAATGGAAACAAACAGCCGCAAAATCATCCAAAGTAAGCTGGTAGCGTTTTTGATATTCAAGCCAAGTCGTTTTCAAACTATCCAAATATTGTTGGGTAGAATAGACACCATTTACATAAGGAGTTGTCGAGTAATTTGGACGCCAAAAATCCATGATGTCACGGGTTTGAGCAACATTGTCATTATTAAAGGCCATCATGCGTGGATTTTGTGTAATCAACATGGCCACACTTCCAGCACCTTGAGTTGGTTCTCCTGGAGTTTCAATACCGTACTTGGCAATATCACTGGCAATGACCAAGACCTTGGACTCTGGAGAATTTTCCACATGCAATTTGGCATAATGAAGGGCAGCTGTCGCTCCATAGCAGGCTTCTTTAATCTCGAAACTACGCGCAAAGGGCTGAATACCCAGCAAGCCATGCACAAAGACGGCTGCAGCCTTACTCTGGTCAATTCCTGACTCGGTCGCCACAATGACCATGTCAATTTCTGCTCTTTCTTGCTCAGTTAAAATAAAGTCACTAGCACTGGCCGCCAAGGTCACGATGTCCTCAGTTAAGGGCGCAATACTCAATTCCTCGAGTAAGAGTCCTTTGCTTAATTTTTCAGGGTCAATTCCCCTCGCTTCTGCTAAGTCTTGTAACTTCAAGACATATTGACTGGTCGCAAAACCAATCTTATCAATACCGATTGTCATATTTACCTCTGTTTTATCATTCATGTAAAAAATCGTTCGGTACTATTTTATCACAAATGGCAGTAAAAGAGATAAAAAAGACTTGATTCACCAAATCAAGCCTCTTATTGGTCATAATTTCAAAGAATGATTAGTTGCTAGAGAGTTCACCGATATAAGTAGCTTTATAAGCCCCATTCTCAGTTATCAGTTCCTGGAGGATTAAATTTCCTGAGTAAGTCCTTCCCATCTCATCTACAAATTCTTGATAAAACTGACTGGTCGGAATTTCTCTGACATCCTTATCAAATGTCTTGTCAAGTGTTTTACTAACCTTTTCGGCAATCAACTGATGCTCTTGTAATCCACTTTGAAACTCTGAACCCAAACTAGAAACCATGACTGGGATAAGCAACAAAGTCAGTAGACTTACAGACAATAAGGAAAATAGTGATTTTTTCATGATTTTTCCTCCTTTATATAGAGAGAATAGCATACATAGAAAGCCTTGTCACTATATTTATCTCATTTTTCAGAAAATTCTTTTATTTCTGTAAAGTCTACGATACTCGATGTGTTTTTATATAATGATACAGTCTGAGAATCACTGTTCCGCTAGCCATTCCAATGGAAATGACCAGAGCCAGCATAACAACTAATGTTGCACTTGCCAGCGCTTTATTATAGTCCCCTGTCACAAAAAAGGCAGTTGTCCGATAGGAGAGATAACCCGGAACCAAGGGTGCCAAGATTGCTAAGATAAAGACCACAGCAGGAGTCTTATAAAGAATACTTAAAATCTGGCTGACACAAGAACCTATAATGGCTGCAATAAAAGTAGCCACAATAACATTGGTCGGTTCCTTGAGCAAGAGATAGACTAGCCAGACAGCCATGCCCAAAATTCCTCCTGGTAAGAGCATGGACCGCTGAACATTGAGTACGATTAGAAAGGTAATAATAGCAAGAAGACTTGCTACTGCTTGTAATAAAAAGGTTATTAGTGTCATATTAGTTCATCAATACCAAGGCGACAGAAGTTCCTGCCCCTAAAGCAAGGGTAATGAGCAGGGATTCAAACATCTTGCTCATACCAGAGTTTATGTGGTTGGTCATAATATCACGAACCGCATTGGTCAAGGCAATTCCTGGAACAAACGGCATGACCGCACCAGCTATAATCAAGTCTGCCGTTGAAGGAAAGCCTGTGTAGCGAGCCCAAAACTGGGCAATCATTCCAAAGACGAAGGCCCCAGCAAAGGCTGTCACAAAGGGAATTCGGATAAACTTCTCCACATAGAGGGAAAAGGCAAAACCAAATAAGGTCGCCACTCCTGCCCCAAGTGCGTCGTAGATATTTCCACTAAACATAACCGAAAAGAAAGGAGCACTTAAGGTCGCAGCCAGAGTTACCTGCAACTTAGTATAGGGAAGGGGTTGGGCCTGCAAGGCCGTCAATTGCTTAAAGGCTGTTTCTAAATCAATCTGCCCCCCAACCAGCTGACGAGAAATCTGGTTCACATCGCAGACTTTTTCGATGTTATAAGAAGAGGAGGTCACCCGCTTCATGCGCGAAATATTGGTATTTTCAATAGAGAAAAAGATAGCGGCAGGCATGGCAAGGACATTGCAATCCACAATCCCCTGCGAATGCGCAATCCGAATCATGGTATCTTCTACGCGATGAATCTCTGAACCACTTTTAAGGAGAATAGTCCCCGCTAGCATAATCACATCGATGACGGCATTTAATTCTCTTGATTCTTCCATGCGTTCCTCCTTTTATCAACTCCTTCTATTCTATCACAAATCCGGACTCAAAAAAAATCTTTGCCATGAAATCATGACAAAGATTGATTACTTATTTTGATTATCCATCTGATTTTAAGGAGTAGCTGAACTTGTTTTAGGTTTGTAGATTGAAATCTTGACCCTTGTCTTATTGAGGTCTACCTTTTCACCTGCTCTAGGACTTTGTTCAACAACCATGCCTTCTGCACTACCTGCAGGTGCTTTCGTCACTTCTACAACTTCTATATTGGCTTCCTTAATCCCAACAATTTGAATCAAATTGTTCTTAGTAAACTCCAAGCTGGAACCAATGTAACTCGGCATGGCAACACTTGTAACTTTTTTAGCTACTGTCAAGACGATTTGAGTAGGTTTACTCAAATCATAAGGGATACCTGCACCTGGACTTTGTTTCATAATCGTTCCTGGTTCGCTTTCGCTGGACTCTTCTTCCTCTATCTTAATCAAATTCTCAGGAACCTTCTTCTGCTTGAGTTCTGAGATGACTTCTGTAGAGTTCCGTCCAATATAGTTCCCTAATTGAATCGTCGTAGCTTTTTTAGCCACTGTCAAGACAATTTGAGTTGCCTTGCTCAAGTCATAGGTCGTACCTTCTGGTAGACTTTGCTTCATGACCGTTCCAGCCTCACTCTCCTTGGACTCTTCTTCCTCAATTTTAATCAAATTATCTGGAACTTTTTTCTCTTTTAATTCCGCAATGACATCAGATGATTTCCGACCGACATAATTACTAATTTGGAAAGATTGCTTGCCTGATGAGACAACCAAATTGATTTTCGTTCCTTCTTTTCGACCAGTTCCAGCGCCAGGATCTGTACGGATAATCCGCCCTTCCTCCACCTTTTCACTAGCCTCTGACTTCTCCTCGCCAATCTCAAAATTGGCTTTCTTGAGGGTTTCCTTGGCTTCCGCAACTGTCTGACCTGCCACATCTGGAATGGCAATGGTTGCAGGAGTTCTGGATAGTATCCAAATAAGAGAGGCTGCCACCAATACAAGGCTGGCCAAAAAAATCAGGTAACGCATCTTAAATCTACGTTTTTTCGGTGCTTGTGGTTGGTAAGTTTCCTCTGTCACAGCCTGGCTTGTTTTTTTGATTGGTTTGTGTTCTGTCTGCGCTTGAACCTTAGGAATAGATGTCAAGGTACTCTGGGAAACCTTCGGTAAGGTCTTGGTATCTGCCTTAGTCGCATCGTCAAAGATCAGCTTTGGTTCATTACGACGATTATAAGACAAACTACTAGACAAATCCACATACATCTCAGCAACTGATTTATAGCGATCTGTCAATTTCTTAGCAGTTGCCTTGATAACAACATTCTCCAAAGCCTGGGGCACAGATGGATTCTCAGCAATAACGGACGGCAGGGGTTTTTGGAAATGCTGGAGAGCGATGGTCACTGCACTATCCCCATCATAAGGGATATGGCCTGTCAGCATCTCATAGAAAATGATCCCCATGGCATAGATATCACTTTGTACAGTCGCCTTAGAACCACGCGCCTGCTCTGGTGACAAGTAATGAACGGAGCCCAGCATCGAGTTAGTCTGAGTCAGACTCGTCTCAGCAAAGGCTACTGCAATCCCAAAGTCTGTAACCTTGACAGTCCCATCTGGTGTCAAGAGGATGTTTTGAGGTTTCAAGTCCCTGTGAACAATCCCTCTGGTATGAGCCAAACGCATGGCGAGAAGAATTTGTCCCATGATACGGACGGCTTCTTCATTAGAAAGAGGATAGTGTTCCTTGATATAGCGTTTAAGGTCAAGTCCAGCCACATACTCCATAGCGAGGTACTGTTGACCGTCTTCCTCACCAATATCTGTTATCCGAACGATATGAGGATGGTCTAAATCTGCCATAGCTCTCGCTTCACGCTGAAAACGAGCTACAGCTATCGGGTCCGTCTGGTAGTTGGTCCTCAGAACCTTCACTGCCACTTCTTCCCCGTCTAGAATCAAATCTTTGGCTAAGTAAACATCTGCCATGCCTCCTCGACCAATCTGTTTGACAATCCGATAGCGTCCGGCAAAAATCTTGCCGATTTGGATCATTCTGCATCCTCCTCGTTCATAGAAACAAGGGCAACCGTAATGTTGTCTAAACCTCCTGCATTGTTAGCAAAACGAACAAGTGTCTCCGTTTTATCTGCTAAAGGAATATCACTGGTTACAATATCACGAATCTCACTGCCTGAAATCATGTTGGTCAAGCCGTCACTATTGAGCAAGAGATAGTCACCTGACTCAAGGATCACTGTCCCAAAATCAGGCTGAATTTCATCTTTTTGCCCAATAGACTGGGTGATAATATTTTTTTGCGGATGAGCTTCTGCCTCTTCTGGTGTCAATTGACCAGCCTTGAGTAATTCATTGACCAAAGAATGGTCGCTCGTCAACTGATGGTATTCTTCTCCACGAATCAAGCCGATACGCGAATCACCAATATGAGCATAGATAGCCTGATTATCGATAATAGCAAGGACTTCCAAAGTAGTTCCCATGCCTCTGTAAGCTTCATCCTGACCAAGCTGGTGAATCTTTTGATTTTCAATTTCTAGGTAATGGGCGAACCATTCACGCACTTCATTGACTGTATCGATTTGGGTATCAACCCAAGCTATACCTAGGTCTGTTACCGCCATTTCACTAGCGATATTCCCTGCGCGATGACCTCCCATCCCATCAGCTAAAATAATCATGGTACGTCCAGCTCTATTGACATAGTGGTTGACATAGTCTTGGTTATTTGTTCGTTTCTGACCAACATCTGTTAATAATGAAATTTCCATGTGTCAGTTCCTTCCTAATCCGATATCTTGCGAAATTGACTGATGAAGAATCCATCACTTCCATACAATTCAGGTGTAATGAGGATACAGCCGTCTTTCATGATATCCTTACATTCATGTTCTAGTTTTACCTGCTCGAACTCGGGATGACTTTCTAAAAAGGCCTCAACAACTTGAAAATTCTCCTCTGAGACAATAGTACAGGTGCTATAAGTTATTATACCACCTTTGCCTAGTGTTTGACAAACACTACCTAATATTTCTAGCTGAATTTCCTGTAAGGACGCGAAATCTGCCGTTTCTTTATTGTATTTGATATCTGGTTTTCGGCGCAAAAGACCGATTCCTGAACAGGGAGCATCCACCAAAATCTTATCAAATGAATTCTGCCCAAAAAACTCATGCACCTTTCTGGCATCCAATTTTTGCCTTTGAACCCGATCTGCAACTCCCAGACGTTGAGCATTTTCTTGGATTAAGTCCAACTTGTGATCGTACAAGTCCAGAGCAGTAACCTGACCTGTCGTGAGATAAGAGGCTATATGGGCTGTTTTCCCACCCGGAGCCGCACAGGCATCAAGCACTCGCTCATCTCCCTGCAAATTCAAAGTTGGCGCAACCAGCTGACTAGACTCGTCTTGGATGGTTATAGTCCCTTCTGCAAACAAATCATGGCCTGCAAAATGCCCTTGCTCCTTAACCAGACCAGTGGTTGCTAAAAGGGAATTATTCGCCTCCAATAAGGCTTGGATTTCCTCTTTTCGGCTTAAATCAGTTACACGAATACTGGCCTTGTTTCGCACCAAGAGACTTTCAAAAATAGCTTGCGCTCGCTCCTCTCCGTATTCTTCCTTGAGCTTTGCAACTAGCCAAACCGGAAGGGAATAAGCGATGGAGTCACGCTTGTTTTTTCGTTTGATGCTAGCAATATCTGGCCAGCCTTCACGCAAGATACGGCGAAGGACGGCGTTGACCAATTTTTCACTGCCTTTTTTACGGACTTTGGCCAATTCCACTGCTTCATTGACCACAGCATAATCTGGAATCTTGTTCAAATAGCGGAGCTGGTAGGCACTCATGAGAAGAAGGACATAGAGCCAGTTATCTAACTTATCTCTGTCTTCGATAAAATGGGATAGGTACCATTCCAGAGTCAGTTTACGGGCTACCGTTCCATAGACTAGCTCGGTCACTAAGCCCTTGTCTGCTGCCGAAAGTTGACTTCCCTTGAGATGCTTATTTAAGGCGATATTTGAGTATGCTTGATTGATAAAAACATCCTCTAATACTGCCAGGGCTAAACTTCTAGCCGTTTCTACTTTAGTCACCAAATCGTTCTCCTACAGTCAATGTACGTCCAACTCCGTTGAGGAAGGAAGCGATGTCCATCTTAGGCTTACCAGCTGGCTGAACTTGCTTAAGAGACAAAGCTCCTTCTGCCGTTGCGACAATCAATTCTTTCTTGCCGATAGAGAGAATCTCTCCTGGATTTCCCTGACCTTCTACTGGCAGGGCTTCATAAATCTTAAAGCGGTCGCCCTTAAGGAAAGTATGGGCAACAGGCCAGGGGTTCATCCCTCTGATTTGGTTGAAAAGTTGACGATTGCTTTTAGTCCAATCCAACTTTTCTTCCTCTGGCTTGATATTTGGCGAGAAAGTAACCTGACTTGGATCCTGCGGTTCAGGTTTGATGTCACCAGCAATGTAGGCAGGCAAAGTATCCAAAAGCAAATCACGACCAACTAGCGCCAATTTTTCAAACAAGGTGCCAACATTGTCCTCATCTGTGATCGGAATACTACGACGAGAAATCATATCCCCTGCATCCATTTCCTTAACCATCTCCATAATGGTTACACCAGCTTCCTCATCACCTTGAATCAAGGCATAATGGATCGGAGCACCACCACGATGTTTAGGAAGGAGTGACGCGTGAACGTTGACCGCAAAGTCCATGCTATCAAGGAGTTTACTTGGGAGAAACTGGCCAAAAGCGGCAGTCACAATCCCATCTGCTCCTAGCTTCATAAGATCTTCCATCTCTGGACTTCCAGATAGTTTTTCAGGTTGGTAGATAGGAAGTCCTGCCTCTTTTGCAGCTTGTTTAACTGGGGTTTCCTGGATAACTTTTTTACGTCCGACAGCACGGTCTGGCTGGGTCACAACGGCTAGAATTTCGTAACGGTTATCTGTCAAAAGTCCTTTTAAGACTGTTGCTGAAAAGTCGGGTGTCCCCATAAAGATTAGTTTTGTCATATCTTCTCCTTCTTATAAAAATTGCTGTGGCTCATGGTCAATGCTGAGACGGAGCTCACTATTTTCCCTTTCTTGAGTCAAGGCCAAGACCTGGTTGAGGGTTGGTCCCAGCTCATCTTCTAAACGGTATTTAATTAAAATCTGGTAATGATAGAGGTTGTGAGTACGGGCGATGGGTTTGGGCGTTGGCCCGAGGATGTTACTGGTTTCAGACAAACCTGACCGCAAAATGTTCATGACTTCATAGGCACGTTTGACCACCTCTTCTTCTTTCTTGTGAGAAAGGGTAATGCCAATGGTGAAATAGTAAGGTGGATAGCCAAGTTGTCGTCTGATACCCATTTCATAAGCATAAAAGCCTTCGTAGTCCTGGTCTTTTGCAAATCGAATAGCGTAGTGCTGAGGATTGTAAGACTGAATCAAGACCTGCCCAGCTTTTTCAGCACGTCCTGCTCGACCTGCCACCTGAGTCAAGAGCTGGAAGGTTCTCTCAGAAGAACGGAAATCAGGCAGATTCAAGGCCGTATCCGCATTTAGAACACCGACTAGGGTCACATTTGGAAAATCCAATCCCTTGGCAATCATCTGAGTACCTAGTAAAATATCTGCTTCTCCTCGCCCAAACTGGTCAAGCAGAGCTTGGTGACTACCTTTCTTACGAGTCGTGTCCACATCCATGCGCAGAATGCGAGCCTGGGGAAAGAGTTCTGCTAGCTCGTCATAAGCCTTCTGTGTCCCTGTCCCATAGTAGCGAATACTGCGGCTCTTACAGTTAGGACAGACCTGAGGAATGTCCTTCGAAAAACCACAATAATGGCAGTTCATATTCTTGGTATCCATGTGCAAGGTCAAGGAAATATCACAGTTGGGACAAGTATCCACCGTCCCACACTCCCGACACATGACAAAGCTAGAATAACCACGGCGATTGAGCATGAGAACCACCTGCTCTTTTTTAGCCAGACGGTCCTGAATCGCTTCTAGCAAAGGAGGCGTAAAATTTGACGTCTCGTTTTGTCCGATATAGTCCCGAAAGTCAATCACTTGAACCTCAGGGATTCTAGCTAAAGGATTGGCGCGTTGGGTCAGACGTAAATGTTGATAAACGCCTTTGCCAGCCCGAGCACGGCTTTCCAGACTAGGAGTTGCTGAACCAAGCACCAGAGCCGCTTGATTATAATGAGCCCGTAAAATAGCCACCTCTCTAGCATGGTAACGGGGATTACTGTCCTGCTTATAAGTCGCTTCATGCTCCTCATCGATAATCATGACACCTAGATTTTTCAGCGGAGCAAAGATGGCAGATCTAGCACCAACAACAACTTGGGCATCGCCGCGTTCCACCTTGCGCCATTCATCATACTTTTCACCATTGGACAGGCCTGAGTGAAGAATGGCCACTTTCTTACCAAAGCGAGCAATAAAACGCTCCGTCATCTGCAGAGTCAAGGAAATCTCAGGCACTAACAAGATGGCTGTTTTCCCCTTATCCAAAGCTCCTTGGATTATTTGTAAGTAAACCTCGGTCTTCCCACTTCCTGTGATCCCTTGAAGGAGGAAGGGAGGCTGATGACTACCAATAGCACTCACAACCGCATCACGCGCCTGTCTTTGCTCTGGATTCAACTCCAAAGGCTGACTTGCTTCAATCCCTTCAAAATAAGCAGCCGAGCGTTGCACTTCCTTTTGGACTATGGACACAGCACCTTGTTCCACAAAAAAGTTGACCTGCTCCCGTGAGTAGGACTCTAACAAACTAGCCAAGGAAGCACTCTCAGGATGAGACAGCAAGTAATCTCTCAATTCCAACTTTTTCTTGGCACGCGCAGATATTTCAACACCTTCTAATTGAGCTAGATTCACCTCATACCAAGACTGGGTCTTGACCTTCTTTTGATCGACTGCCTGATATTCCAGACCAAGTAGGCCTTTTCTAGTCAAACGCATCATTTCAGCTTGCTTACCTAAATCCAGAGAAGAAAAGGCTAGTGAATCTTCAGAACCAAACAAGCGCTCTCGGTCTTCCTGACTCAGACCTTCCAGAGGATAGAGAATCTTGTCATAGCTAGAATTTAGAAATCCCGGTAGCATAGCCTTGAGAATAGAGATTTTGTAAGAAAATACAGATTTGCGGAGCTCCTCAGCCAGCCAGAGTTGTTCTTGCGTGAGAACAGGAGAAAAATCCAGTACCTCGGCAATATCTTTTAAATCTTGACTTACCCCTTCTTCATCCACTTGGGACTCCAAACCAAGAACAATCCCTTGAATCAGGCGATTGCCCTTACCAAAAGGCACATGAACCCGCATCCCAACTTCTAGCATTCCCTCAAATTCCTTAGGAATCTTGTAACTATAGGGCTGGTCCGTCTGCATCAAGGGCACATCTACAATAATATTGGCTATAACCATCTTCTCACCTCCTCCTTGTCAGTACATTCTTACAATAGAAAAAATAAGATTGAGTCCCCCCAACCTTAAATTTTTTCACCATCTTCTTTTTCTTTAGCGATTTGCTCTTTGATTTTCTTTTCTTCTTCTTCTTTGCGGCGTTTTTCTTCTTCGATACGGCGACGCACTGCTTCACGTTTCCCTTCTGGGTCTGGGTGAATGGTTACGTTTCCTGATTCGATTTCTTCTAGAGCGCGAAGAGTTGATTTTTCAGACTTGAAACCTTGAGTTGCTGGTGCACCTGCTTCCAATTCGTGGGCACGTTTTGCTTCCAAGATTACGAGTGAATATTTTGAAGGAACCTTGTCGAGCAAGGTATCAATAGAGGGTTTTAACATCATTTGCTTGTACCTATTTTCTAAATTTTATCGGGTAGTTGGAGACTTTGGTAACATCTCCTGATAGTGACCAATGACACGGTCCACACGGAAGTGCTCTGCTTCGATCACACGTTTGACACGCTCAGCAGCTAGGGGCACCTGATCGTTGACAATCGCATAATCATACTCACGCATGAGAGCAATTTCTTCCTTGGCTTTTTCGATTCGTTGGGCAATCACTTCTGCGCTATCTGTTCCACGACCTACCAAGCGGTCTTGTAATTCATCCAAATCTGGTGGTGTCAGGAAGATAAAGACAGCATCTGGAACCTTTTTCTTAACCTGAAGAGCACCCTGAACTTCAATTTCAAGGAAAACATCGATTCCCTTGTCCAAGGTTTCATTGACGTAGGTCAGAGGAGTTCCATAGTAGTTGCCGACATATTCTGCGTATTCCAACATCTGTCCTTGACGAATCAGCTCTTCAAACTCTTCACGAGTACGGAAGAAATAGTCACCACCGTCCACTTCTCCAGGACGTTGTGCGCGTGTCGTCATCGATACAGAGTATTGAAATTGATTTTCAGAACTCTCAAAAATCTCTCTTCTAACCGTTCCTTTGCCAACCCCTGAAGGACCAGAAAAAACGATTAGTAAGCCTCGGTCTGCCATTGTGTCTCCTTTTAGTCAGTCTGTGAAATAACATTTCTCTAGAATAATGGCAAAAAGCCAGATTATCCTTTACAGTCTTTCTATCTAGTGTAACAAAAAAGCAGTAATTTTTCAACTGCTCTTTCTTATTTATTTAGATGTGTTGTGATTCGAACGTGAAATATCGCTTTTAAAATATCTTCAGAAAATAGGTCTATACCATTTACAAATGAAAAAGAAAGGTTTATAATGTAATTGACATAATAAATTGTAGAATCAATTTTTTAAGGAGGTTAACATTATGCCTAACTATATTAAAGCGGATCAGTTTTTCTACCCACACGGAGTTCGTCGAGGTGGTTACTTGGAACTTGTGGACGGCAAGTTTGGAAAACATGTAGAGCAGATTCCTGAAGGAGCTGAGGTGATTGACTATACAGGTTATAGCATTGCTCCAGGACTTGTGGATACCCACATTCATGGATTTGGCGGTGTGGATGTTATGGATAATAATATCGAAGGAACGCTTCATACTATGAGTGAAGGACTCCTCAGCATGGGGGTAA
The DNA here is from genome assembly GCF_013277175.1 of Streptococcus sp. 3167. Lineage (NCBI taxonomy): Bacteria > Bacillati > Bacillota > Bacilli > Lactobacillales > Streptococcaceae > Streptococcus > Streptococcus sp. 3167. The sequence goes on from NZ_VMML01000052.1 coordinate 26,093, forward strand.
CGAGCTTCTTGCCAACAACTTTGACATCGACTTATGAGCAATTGCTTGCGGTAACTGAAAATATCGGTGCTCGTTATCAAGAAGCAAGTGGCGCGAAAATTCGTGGAATTTATTTTGAAGGGCCTTATTTCACAGAGAAATACAAGGGGGCTCAAAACCCTGCCTACATGAAAGATCCTCGCATGGATGAGTTTCGTGCTTGGCAAAAAGCAGCAAATGGCTTGCTAAATAAAATTGCTCTTGCGCCAGAGCGTGAAGGTGTAGAAGACTTTGTACGGACTATCACCGGAGAAGGTGTAACGGTTGCTCTTGGGCACTCAAACGCGACTTTTGATGAAGCTAAAAAAGCAGTCGATGCTGGAGCGAGTGTTTGGGTACACGCCTACAATGGAATGCGTGGGTTGACTCACCGCGAACTGGGTATGGTTGGAGCCATGTATCAATTACCTCATACCTATGCAGAGTTGATCTGTGATGGCCATCACGTAGATCCAAAAGCCTGCGAAATTCTTATCAAACAAAAAGGGACAGAAAACATTGCTCTTATTACAGACTGTATGACAGCTGGTGGATTGGAAGACGGTGACTATATGTTGGGAGAATTCCCAGTTGTCGTTGCAAATGGAACTGCACGCCTCAAATCGACAGGTAACTTGGCAGGTTCTATCCTCAAACTCAAAGATGGTGTGAAGAATGTAGTCGAATGGGGAATTGCGAATCCGCATGAAGCAGTCATGATGGCCAGCTTCAACCCAGCTAAATCCGTTCACATCGATGACGTCTGTGGACAAATTCGTGAAGGTTATGATGCAGATTTTATTGTTTTAGACAAAGATTTGGAATTGGTAGCAACCTATCTAGATGGTGTGAAACGTTATCAAGCATAAGAGAGAAGAGTCTGGGCAAAAGTCTAATTTGAGGAGAAAATCCAGTAATACTCCTTTGAAGTCAAAAAGCAACAAACACTGTCAACTATTTGTTACAACTCCATTAATTAGTATTCCACTTTCTAAAATCAGTATTTTGAGCTGTGCAATCCAAGTCTTCTAATTTGTTTTTTAATTTCTGTTTAGTATAAATTTTACTTGGGCAGTAGACCAACTTGGAGCGTTTACGAGTTGTTCCAGGCTCAGTTTAGCTTGTTTTCT
>NZ_VMML01000053.1:0-26109 GCF_013277175.1 Streptococcus sp. 3167
TGAAACTAAGCAACTATAATAGTCAGCACATCGTCAAGTTTTCCTGATTTGAGGTAGTTGATAGAGGATTGGAGTGTCACTCCATCAAGCCCCAGAGATATGAGCACCAAACCGCTGATCTGGTCGCAAAGGGTAAAGAGATAACCACCATGGGCGTTGCCATAGTAGTTGAGCGACGAGTCCACTACTTTGGTCGTCACCACAACGTGACCATCTCTCATTTGTTCAATTTCGTAATTTTCAAAGGCAGATATAGCGTCAAAATGAAAATCTTTCATTGTTTCCTCCTGATATTTCAAACGACACTATGATACTACTTTTTATAGGACTGTGCAAGGAGAAAGCTCCTAGTCTGGCAAAATTCCAACCTGCTCCACAAAGCGCATAAAGGCTGCCTGTCCTTGTTCTGTCTGCTTGTAGACACCTGCATCCTCCAGTACACGCGCAAAGATAGCACCAACAGAGTCCTTGACGATTTCAAGGGCTTTTTCTTTATCCGCTAGGTCTGGATGTTGGACTTTGAGTTGGTCTGCCCATTCCTGATGATAATCGGCAACTGTATCACCATCTCCCACGAGATAGCTAGCGACTTGCTCCACCTCTTCTTTCAGACGAGGTGGTAAAATAGCCAAGCCCATGACCTCAATCAAGCCGATATTTTCCTTCTTGATATGTTGGACATCCTTGTGAGGATGATAAATGCCATCAGGATGTTCTGGTGATGTTTGATTATCTCGTAAGACCAAGTCCAACTCAAACTGTCCATCGCGTTTACGAGCAATTGGTGTGATGGTGTGATGCGGTGTTCCGTCCGTCTCTGCCAAAATCTGCACACTAGAATCTGAATACTGACGCCATTCCTGGAAAATCTTATCAGCTAAGTTAATCAAATCCTCTTTGGAATCCGAAGTCAAGCGTAGGACAGACATTGGCCACTTGATAATTCCAGCCTTGACCTGCTCAAAACCAGCAAATCGGAAGGTCTTTTGCAAGGGAGCCAATTCCATAGGAAATACGTGACGGCCTCCCTGATAATGATCATGAGTTAGAATAGAGCCCCCCACAATCGGCAGGTCGGCATTAGATCCAGCAAAATATCCTGGAAACTGCTCTACGATAGCCAACAGACGTTCAAAACTCTGACGACTAATGGCCATGGGACGATGCTGGCCATCTAAAAAGATACAATGCTCATTAAAGTAAGCATAGGGCGAATACTGGAACCCCCATTCCTGACCAACCATTTCAAAACGGATAATCCGGTGGTTTCTGCGAGCTGGGTGGTTGATCCGACCATGGTAACCCTCATTCTCTAAACAAAGTTGACACTGAGGATAATTACTAGCTTGCACCAACTTGGCTACCGCAATCTCTTTCGGATCCTTTTCAGGCTTAGAGAGATTGATGGTAATTTCAAGTTCTCCATAATCAGATGGAACACGATAAGCGATATTTTTAGCAATGGCCTTGAGTTTGATGTAGTCATTTTTCCGACTGAGTTGATAAAAATCCTCTATCGCTTGCTCAGGAGAGTAGGCATAGGCTTCCCAGAAGTCACGATTGACCTGACTCGGACAAGGAGTCACCAAGTCCATCAGTTCAGTACCGAGGATTTCACGCGCAGTCTGACTATCCTCAATCGTCTCTAATCGAACGGCTTCCTCAACTAGCTGGTCCTTGAGGTCAATCAATTTATCCAGATTGGTCTCAACTTCCAAAACACCTTCTCCCACTCGTGCCAAAACACGGTTGGTCAGGTAGATTCGATCCATTTCCTCAAATGAACTTTCAGAAATGACATGTGTTACAAATTTATCTACTAAGATCACTATAGAGCCTCCTTTTGACTAGTCAAGGACGCGAGTGCCACCTGCAACTTCAGCGATATAGAAGCTTGGAGCGTATCCAACTACTTCCTCGTAGTGTTTGCCTACAGCTTCCTTAAAGGCCTCAACAGTATCTTTTTGAACCAAGGCAATGGCACAGCCACCAAAACCAGCCCCTGTCATACGAGCACCGAGAACTCCTTCTTGTGCCCAAGCTGTGTGAACAAGAGTATCCAATTCCAAACCAGTTACTTCATAATCACGCTCCAGAGAAACGTGTGACGCATTCATCAAACGACCAAATGTTTCCAAATCACCTGCTTGAAGGGCTGCTTGAGCTTTAAAGGTACGTTGGTTTTCAAGCACAGCATGGCGAGCACGTTTCAAACGATTTTCATCTTTAATCAGATAGCTATATTGGTCAACGGCCCACTCGTCCAATTCACCCAGGGTCTGAATATCCAAGGCAACTTGCAATTCTTCCACTGCTTTTTCACACTCAGCACGACGTTCATTGTATTTAGAGTCCGCCAATTCACGGCGTTTGTTGGTGTTCATGATAACAACGACATTGTCCTTCAAATCAAGTGGCACCAAGTCGTATTCTAAAGTATTGGTATCTAAGTAAATAGCACGTTGGTCAGCCCCCATACCAATAGCAAATTGGTCCATGATACCAGAGTTGACTCCGATAAAGTTGTTTTCTGTTTGTTTTCCGATTTTAACCAAATCCAAACGGTCTAGTTTTAAATCAAAGAGATGCTCTGCCACGACTCCTGTCAAGAGCTCCAAGGATGCTGAAGAAGACAAACCAGCACCATTTGGGATATTCCCATAAACATAAAAATCAAAACCTTTGTCAATCACGTGCCCAGCTTCTTGCAAGAAATGAAGAACCCCTTTTGGATAGTTGGTCCAGTTGTGCTCTTTTTCAAACTTGAGGTCAGCGAGAGGCACTTCGATAATGCCCTTGTCCTCAAAGTTAGCTGAGTAGAAACGCAAAACTTGGTCGTCACGCTTACGAGCTGCACCGTAAGTTCCCAAGGAAATAGCAGCAGGAAAAACGTGCCCACCGTTGTAGTCTGTGTGTTCACCAATCAAATTAATGCGGCCTGGTGAAAAGAAGGTTTGGTCTGCTTCTTGACCAAAAACAGCAAGAAAGTCTTTGCGAAGGACTTCAGTAGTAAGATGTTGTGTCATATGATTTCTCCTTTGACTGTCCGTTAAGCCACCTTAACGTGTAATCGTTTTCTTCTATTGTATCCAAGGGATTTCCCAAGGTCAATCCTTTTTACTAAAATTTTACTAAAATATCAGTAAAAAGCAGAAAAATATGATATACTAACCTAATCAAGGAGGATTTATGGCTACCTTAAAAGACATTGCACAGCTAGCCTCTGTCTCTATCGCGACCGTATCCCGCGTCCTCAACCGCGACCAGAGCCTATTTGTTACAGAAGAAACCAGACACCGTATTTTAACCGTTGCTGAAGAGCTGGGCTACACCAAGCACCTCAAGACAGGCGAGTCCCATAAACCCAAGCAAAAGATTGCCATTATTCAATGGGTCAGCGAACAAGGGGAGCTAGACGACCTCTACTACTACCAGATTCGCCTAGGAATAGAAAAAATAGCCCAAGAGTTGGACTACGATATCTTGCGCTATTTTAATGACCATCCTTTTACCTTAAGCGAGGAAGTGATTGGGATTCTCTGCATCGGAAAATTTAGCCGAGCTCAGATTTCTGCCTTTGAAGAATACCAAAAACCCCTGGTCTTTCTAGACAGTGATACACTTTCCCTCGGACATACCTGCATTATTACGGACTTTTACACTGCCATGAAACAGGTTGTCGATTATTTCCTCAGTCAAGGGATGGACCGTATCGGGATTCTAACAGGGCTTGAGGAAACAACAGACCAAGAAGAAATCATTGAGGATAAGCGTCTAGAAAACTTCAAAAACTACAGTCAAGCGAGGGGAATCTATCATGATGAACTGGTCTTTCAAGGAAGATTTACTGCCCAGTCTGGCTATGACTTAATGAAGGAGGCCATTCAGAGCTTGGGAGACCAACTTCCGCCAGCATTTTTCGCAGCCAGCGATAGTTTAGCCATCGGTGCCCTTCGTGCGCTCCAAGAAGCTGGAATCAGCCTGCCAGATCGCGTCAGCCTCATTTCCTTTAACGACACTAGTCTGACCAAACAGGTCTATCCTCCCCTCTCTAGTATTACAGTTTATACTGAAGAAATGGGGCGAGCAGGTATGGATATTCTTAACAAGGAAGTCCTCCACGGTCGCAAAATTCCTAGCCTGACCATGCTGGGAACCAGACTGACATTAAGAGAAAGTACCCTAAATCAAGAATAGGATAACATAAAAAACGAATAGGAGTTCTAAAACTCCTATTCGTTTTTTATTCGATTACAATCATAGACTTAATGGTCTTACGTTCATCCATATCTTTGTAGGCTTGGTCGATATCTTCCAGTTTATAACTTGAAGTAAAGACGCGACCTGGATTGATATCACCATCAAGGACGGCTTTTAGTAAAAATTGCTTATCGTATGTTGTAGCAGAAGCTGCCCCACCTGCTACAGAGATATTTTGCATAAATGTCGAACCAAGAGCACGATTATTATAGTGTGGGACTCCTACAAAGCCCATACGCCCTCCATTATGAAGAACACCTAGCGCCTGTTCTATAGCAGCCTCCGTACCAACACATTCAAGTGCTGCGTCTGCTCCTCCACCGAGGATTTCACGCACCTTGGTAATTCCTTCTTGACCACGTTCTGCAACAACAGCTGTCGCACCTGACTCCATAGCCATCTTTTGACGGTCTTCATGACGGCTCATAAGGATAATTTGTGATGCTCCACGCATCTTAGCCGCGATGACAGCACATTGACCAACAGCCCCATCACCGATAACAACAACCTTGTCCCCTTTTTGAACATTTGCAACACGCGCCGCATGATAGCCTGTCGGCATGACATCTGCAAGAGTCAAAAGGGACTTGAGCATCCCTTCTGTATAGTCAGAAGGTTGACCAGGGATTTTAACCAGCGCCCAGTTTGCATAGTGGAAGCGAATATATTCTGCCTGAAAATCACCCCCCAAATTATTGCCAATATGATTGTCGCAAGAACCGTCAAATCCAGCAAGACAGGCATCACACTCACCACATCCATGTGTAAAAGGGACAATCACAAAATCACCTGGTTTCACCGTCGTAATGGCTTCCCCAGCTTCTTCAACAATCCCAATCGCTTCGTGTCCACTATTTTTGTGTCCAGCTTTCGTTTCTGGATTACGGTACCTCCATAAATCTGAACCACAAACGCACGAACGAACCACACGAATAATCACATCATCCGCTTCTATTATTTGCGGACGTTCAATGCTAGCAAGTCCAACCTGACCTGCCTTTGTATATACTGCTGATTTCATTTAAAATTTTCCTTCCTTATAAAGTTTAATTTTGAGATTTAAACGATTTAAAGCTGTCTGTAGCTGAGACAAGCGCTCCTCTAATTTTTGCTTTTCCTCTTCTAAAATACCAAGCCTCTCCTCTCTCGTTTCATCTCCCTTTTGGTAGAGCGACATATAGTCAACTAAACTATCTACAGAGACACCCGCCGAACGAAAACACTTAATAAATTCCAGCGCTTCGATATCCTGATCTTGAAAATCACGAATCCCAGTAGCAGTACGAGTAATCGGTGGCACAAGACCAACCCGTTCATAATACCGAATCGTATCCGCTGAAATTCCCAACAAATCACTGGCAGATTTAATATTCACACGCTAACCTCCTCTCATTTCATTCACTGAATTCACGCTATTCTAACTCACTTATCTTATTATATAACTTTGAGTTGACTCCAAGTCAAGCATTTTGTATCTAATCGAAAAATTTTTATCATTAACAATCATATATCCGGAGTTTATACAATGCTCTTCTCTTACCAATTTTTGAAATATTTAAATAATAAAGAAATTACTCTATTCCAAATAAGATAGTACCCAAGTATTTTTCACTTTTTTCTAATGTTGATGCTCATAACTCCGTTCCAAGTCACACACCTTTCGCTTATGGGTTTGGTGAGTTTCTAGGTCAGCATCAATTTCAATGGTAATATTTTGAAAACCACAATCTTTTAGGAAAATTCGAATAGACTCTTTACAAGTTTCCATATGTTCCATTTCTTTTAGACAAACATGGACAATGGCATTTTTTTCCAAAGCATCCATAGTCCAGAGATTAAGCTGATTAAGGCTGGCCACATTGTCCAATCGCTCCAGGCCACTCTTTACTTGCTTGATATCAAGACCTTCTGGCACAGCATCCAAGAAAATCTTGAGTGTAGACCAAAAACGTGGAAGGGCTTTTGAAAGAATAAAGAAAGAAATGACAAGGGACAAAAGAGGATCTAGGATATACCAGTCCGTAAATCGAAGAACAATCGCCATCAGGATAACAGCTACCCACCCTAGCGTATCTTCCAGAAAATGCAGACTCAGAATAGACTCATTCTTTGTCTTTCCCTTACCAACCACCAGACTCGCTAACAGATTGATAGTAATCGCAATAATTCCTAACCAGAGAATCCCCTCATCATTGACTGGTTGCGGATGCAAAATCTTCGTGACATTTTCCAAAATGACTAGAACAGAGCCCGTTACGAGAATCACAGCTGTTACCAAGGCTCCTAGCAGGCTAAACCGCTTATAGCCCAAGGTGTACTGATTGTCTTCTTCACGATTGGAGATTGTTTCTAGAAAAGCTGATATTCCAATTGCAATCGCATCTCCCAAGTCATGCACAGAGTCAGCAAGAACAGCGCTAGAACCAAATACTCCACCTGCAATAAACTCAACAATGGCATAAGTCAAATTTAAGAAAAAAGCCACCCAAGCAGCATATTTTGCCTTCATATTTCTCATTCCTTTGTTATAATAGATTTATGAACACCTTGTTCATTATCATTATCCACTAAAACTCAAAGAAAGGATAGAAGCAAAACGTCAGCTTTATTCAGTTCTGAACAATTTGCCTCAAGTGTCCATATGACTAACATTGACCGCCGTATCAGCAAAACCAAAAAAGCCATCTATCAAGCTTTTATACAACTTTTGAATGCTAAGGGCTACGAGGCCACTACTGTTCAGGATATCATTGATCTCGCAGATGTGGGACGATCCACTTTTTACTGTCACTATGAGAGTAAGGAGCTTCTTCTGGACCAGCTCTGCCGCTACCTCTTCCATCATCTTTTTGAAAGAGAGCAAGCCATTTCAACCGAAGATTACCTAGCCCACCTCTTTCTGCATTTTCAGAAAAACCAAGACCATATCACCAGTCTACTATTCTCCAAAAATGACTATTTCCTCCGTCAACTACAGAGAGAGCTTGAGCACCACGTCTATCCCATGCTGGCTGCTGATTTGAAGCAAACTCACCCAAGTCTACCTACTTCTTACCTCCAACACTTGGTCGTGTCCAACTTTATCGAGACATTGACCTGGTGGCTCAAAAAAGGTCAAGATTTCACAGACCAGGAAGTTGTCCAATTTTATCTAGACCTTCTCATTCCTAAAAATTGAATATAGAGTAAAGCTTCAGTTGTCTTATTTCTAGGTTACTGAGTTTTTTATCTTTTCAACAACAAAAGAGGACCCGCCGATCCTCTTTTTCATACTATAAATCCTTGATTATCAACTATATCTGTTTTAATCGAAATCTCAAAACAGCACTTTCAAACATCTTTTCCTAGTTAAGTAAATCAGTATTCTGCTTAGCTGCCTTGCTCCATTGATACCAACCAACTAGACTGTTAATGAGATAAATTAGATATTTCCCTTGAATTTGCAGGCTTTCTCCCCACCAGAGATAGATTGAAAAGACATTGGTAGCCGCCCAGAATATCCACTGTTCACGGTAAACAGCTGTCATGAGGATTTGCCCTACCCCATTGGTTGCATCTGTGATTGAATCACGATAGGGACGATTGGCACCAATAGACTGATAAATGAAGCCAAAGGCCAACCACCAAAGCACACTAATGGAAAGATACTTTGTCCAGCCCTTGCCGTCCAGTTTACGCGCGACAAACTCCTGCTTTTCCTTCTTAAACTGTGCCTGATAAATCCAAACTAGAAGTCCAATTGGCTGCATGACTGTGAAGTAAAGTGTCGTCAGCACCTCACCATAAAAGCCTTTCTGTAGGGCCAAAATAAGGTAAATAACAGAGTTAATCAAGCCAAAAAGATAATTACTTGCTCGACCTTCCGATACAAAGATTACACAGATAATCCCTGTCAAGCTACAAATCATCCCAATCCAGTCAACAATACGATGTTCGTAAACCAACTCCAGCCAGAGAGGAAAACTTCCTAAAACCAGCAAATAAATCCACTGGGCAAAACTACGATGGGCAAAGAGGTCATCCCAGATAGTCTTCATAGTTCCTGAAAATCCTAAATCAGCCATAGCCGCAACCATACGACGGTAACCACCTGACATTTCACCTAGGGTTGTTTTGATATTTTCAATTTTCTTTTGCAAATAAGTATGCATCATTTCTCCTTTTGTTTTTAAAGAGCCGTGTCTGGATAGACTTTCGGACGCAACGCTCTATTAGATAATGAACTGCCTATACACAAGATTTCTAACCTTAGTCGACATGAGCTGAAACCCCTTATTTGTTAAGTAGTTCACAAAATATTATACATCTATTTTATGAATAGTCAAGTGTCTTTACAGTAAAATTTTAGAAAATCATGAAAATTTTCTCTTTCTTTCCATTTTAAGTGACATTCAGTCATTCTCACATCAAAAAAGCCCAGACGAAATTGTCTGAGCATTCTTTTATCTAGTCGTTTAAGGAAGTTGAGTTCAGTATGTTTAAAGTCTCTGTCCCATCATTTCTTCAACAAACCTTGTTCTTGGAGAAACTCCTTGGCTACTTGTTCTGCTGACTTGCCTTCGACACCCACTTGATAGTTGAGCTGGCTCATCTGGCTTTCTGTAATCTTACCAGCCAATGTATTAAGAACTCTTTCCAACTCTGGGTGTTTCTTGAGAAGAGTTTCTTTCATGAGTGGAGCCCCTTGATAAGGTGGGAAGAGTTGCTTGTCATCTTCCAAGACCTGTAAATCATAACGCTCCAATTCCGCATCAGTCGAATAGGCGTCCGTAATTTGAATATCACCTGACTGAATAGCCTGATAGCGAAGGGCTGGCTCCATGGTCGCTACATTAAGATTGAGACCATACATTGATTGCAAGCCCTTATTTCCATCTTCACGGTCGTTAAACTCGAGTGTAAAACCTGCCTTCAACTGCCCTTCCACTTTTTTCAAGTCTGAAATGGTCTTCAAGCCATATTCTTGAGCAATCTTTTTCGGAACAGCTACAGCATAGGTGTTTTGATAAGACATGGGTTTGAGATAGGCTAGATGATCCTGCTTAGCAATGCCATCACGCGCCACCTGATAAACCTGTTCTGGTTCATGACTCACCTTGGGTGATGGTTGAAGCAAACTTTCAGTCACCGTACCAGTAAATTCAGGATAGATGTCAATATCGCCTTTTTTCAGAGCTTCATAAAGGAAGCTTGTCTTCCCAAAATTCGGTTTAACAGTCGCAGTCATGCTGGTATTTTCTTCAATCAGCAACTTATACATATTGGCCAAAATTTCTGGTTCTGGACCTATTTTCCCAGCAATAACCAAGTTTTCCTTCTCTTTTTGAACCAAAAGAGTTGGACTATAAGACAGACCCAGTAATAAAGCCACCAAGGCAAAACCTGAGAAAATCGTCCGTAATTTTGCTTTTTCCATTACTTTTAGTAGGAAGTTAAAGGCAATAGCAAGCACTGCAGAAGAAAGTGCCCCAATCAAAATCAAACTGGCATTATTACGGTCAATTCCCAACAGGATAAAGGAACCCAGTCCCCCTGCTCCAATCAAGGCCGCCAAGGTTGCCGTACCGATAATCAAAACAGCTGCCGTCCGAATCCCAGACATGATAACAGGCATGGCGAGTGGAATTTCAAATTTCTTGAGACGTTCCCATCTGGTCATCCCAAAGGCAATCCCAGCCTCTTGCAGGTTCAGATCAATTCCCTTCAGCCCAGTGATAGTATTTTGCAAAATAGGGAAAATCGCATAAATCACTAGAGCTGTCAAAGCCGGCAAGGTCCCAATTCCCATCAAAGGGATAAAGAGCCCCAACAAGGCCAGAGACGGGATGGTCTGGAAAATACCTGCAATCTGCAAGACCCAGTCGGCCAGCTTCTCATGATAGCGAAGAAAAACAGCCAAGGGAATCGCAAGCAAAATAGCTAGTAACAAGGTCAAAAGTGACAACTGCAAATGTTGAGATAGAGCTGTCAACCAATCACTAAAACGATCCTGAAAAGTTGCAATTAAATTAGTCATGAACACTACCTCCAAACAAGTCTGCTACAAAGTCTGTTGCAGGCGCTTTTAAAATTGTCTCGGGATTCGCTACCTGGCGAATTTCTCCATCCTGCAAGACAGCAATACGGTCCGCCAACTTCAAGGCTTCATCCGTATCATGGGTTACAAAAATCGTTGTCATCCCAAACTCTTTATGCAATTCTTTTGTCAGAACCTGCAACTGTTTTCTCGAAATAGCATCCAAGGCCGAAAAGGGTTCATCCATGAGGAAAATCTTGGGCTGACCAATCATAGCTCGGACAATACCGACCCGTTGCTGTTCTCCACCAGATAATTCACTAGGTAAGCGATGCCCATACTCGGCTACTGGTAAACCAACCTTAGCCAAAAGCTCTTCTGTTTTCTTCGTAATTTCTTCCTTGCTCCACCCCTTCATTTCAGGAATGAGAGCAATATTTTCCGCAACTGTTAGATTTGGAAAAAGAGCAATAGCCTGTAAAACATAACCAGTAGAAAGACGAAGTTCACGCTCATCATAGTCTTTGATGCGCTTCCCATCCATATAAATATTTCCATCAGTTGGTTCCAAAAGACGGTTAATCATCTTGAGCATGGTCGTCTTACCTGACCCAGAAGGCCCTACTAAAACCATAAATTCCCCATCCTCAATCTGTAAGTTGACATCTCTCAAGACATCCTTTTCTGTGTAGCGCAGTGCTACATTTTTGTATTCAATCATTCTTTGTCCTCAATTTAAAACTTCCCTCGATTAGTCAAGTCTTCTACCTTAGGCATGACTTCCTTATTATCCCAATGCTCCACAATTTTCCCGTTCTCTAAACGGAAGATATCGTACTGGGCATAAGCAACGCCATCAATCTGAGTCTGACCATAGCTAACCACATAGTTTCCTTGTCCTAAGAGTTGGAAAACAAAGTCAAAAGTGACACTATATTCAGCCACATAGTTTTTATAAGCAGCACTTCCTTGTCCAATCTCATGATTATGCTGAATCAAATCGTCTGCCACATAATCACTCCACTGCTCTAGCTCCCCATTTTGGAAAATTTCTGTCAAGAAACGGCGAACCAGCTTTTTATTTTCTGCTTTCTTATCCAAATCCTTGATTTCAAAATCTCCAAAAATTTGATCTAGTTGGTCATTTTCAGGTGTTCGATAGTAGTCAATGACATCCCAATGCTCAACAATACAACCATTCTCATCCGCACGGAAAGTATCCGTCGTCACCCATTGAGCTTCTCCACCATTCAGATATTGATGAACATGAACAAAGACCAGATTGCCATCCTCAATGGTGCGGACAATCTTAATCTGACGCTCTGGATGACGCTCAAAGAAATCTGCAAAGAAGGCTGCAAATCCTTCTTTCCCGTCAGGAACACCTGTCGAATGTTGGATATAGGTATCCCCTACAGACTGGGCTTGAGCCTCAGCAACTCGTCCGTCTTGAATGGCATGGATGTATAGGTTGTGAGCATTTTTCACTTGTTGTGACATATTCTAAACCTCATTTCCCTTCTCTTTCAGATTCGCCAAAATTCTTTCTTGAAAACCTTCAAATTGGTGAATTTCTTCCTCTGAAAATCCTTTGTAAAAGATAGTATCCAATTTCTGACTGACACGATGCCCCACTTCTTTCTGGGACTTGCCTAACTCCGTTAAAACTAAATACTTCTTACGCTTGTCTTTTCCACACGGACTAACAATTACAAGCTTTTGTTCCTCTAGCTTTTTTATCATAGTCGTCAGCGTATTATTCGCAAGTCCAGTCGCAAGCGCGATATCTGTCGCAGTTGCGCAGCCAGTTTCACTATTCCATAAAACCGCTAAAATCTTGCCCTGTTCACCCCTATAAAGAGCCTCAGGATCTTGACTCAGTAACTTTTGAAAAATCCGCCCATTCAACAAACGAATATGATGGGCTAGCAAATGACCATCTTTCATAACACCTCCAATTTATTTCGATATCGAAATGAATAAAACAATTGTAACACTCATCGTTCTAACTGTCAACTATTTCGATTTAGAAATAATTTTTGATAATTATCCACACCACCATACTCCGGCTCAACTAACTTTTAACGAGAGTTTCTAAACTCCTTCGTCCTCCAGTCTACAAAAGCCTTCCATCCGTACTATCCTATATTTTATGAGGGGACACATTTTTCCTATCAGAGCATTTATTTTAAAGATAGAAGTAAATCATAATTGCTTCCATCTGTTCTTTTATAGTATATTGAAGTTGGACTAGGGCACTGTATCTTCTAAAACATTGATAGAAAGCGATTTGAATTTCCCAATCAATTTGTTCGTCTTTATAGCATTTCGAAACTGGAATAGGACACCATGACTGCTAAAAGATTTCTATAAATTCATTTGATTTCCCTAATCAATTTGTTCATATCTTATTTCATTCCGCTATAATTTCACCTTACCCTATCTTTTTCGTAGCACCCTTCAAACAGCCTATCCCCTACCGTTTGACGATTCCTCACTTCACTCCACTTCCATTACAGAAGTTTCTTCACTACTATGGTCTCGGCTGACTTCTCATGATTCCTTGTTACTACTATTTGAACGCTCACGAGATAGGTCTTATAAAAAATGCTTTGATCCACAATGGAATCAAAGCATTTTAAAAAGTTCCTCATACATAAGTGCAGAAGTCGCAGTTCCTCTGTACTTGGCTTCTTCTCTTTTGATAAAGCGAGCCAAGTTGAGCAACTCAGGTGCTGGATGTTTGGGATTTAGGAGCAATTCACGATTGACCAGGCCTGAGAGACGAACTGCCTGCAATTGCTCATTTGTAGTAGGCAGTTTTTTAGTAGTCTCTAGGAGAGCAGCAACTAAATCTTCACTCAAATCATGTCGAGCATGATTGTAAAGATCTTTTATAAGGCTTTCTAGGTTTGGTTCTGCCATCCCTACCACCTCCCTTATGGTTTAATAATGTTTAATCAAATCAACCGTTGAACGATCCAATTTCTTCACCAAGGCTTGTAAGAAAGCTTGCGCTTCTAGGAAGTCATCCATTGCATAGAGGGTTTGGTGAGAATGGATATAACGAGCGCAGACACCGATAGTTGTTGATGGGACACCACCATTTTTCAGATGAGCTGCACCTGCATCTGTTCCGCCTTTACCACAGTAGTATTGGTACTTGATACCAGCTTCTTCAGCCGTTGTCAAAAGGAAATCCTTCATCCCTGGGAGAAGCAAGTGACCTGGATCATAGAAACGAATCAAGGTTCCATCTCCAATCTTGCCTTGACCACCGTAGACATCACCTGCTGGTGAGCAATCAACTGCGAGGAAGACTTCTGGGTCAAACTTGGTTGTAGAGGTATGAGCGCCACGCAGACCAACTTCTTCTTGGACGTTAGAACCCAGATAGAGTTCATTGCCGAGTTTTTGACCTGATAAAGCTTCAGCTAGCTCGCTTACCATGAGGACACCGTAGCGGTTATCCCAAGCTTTTGAGATGATATTTTTTTCATTGGCTGTCAAAATTGCAGAACTATCTGGTACGATGGTATCACCAGGACGGATGCCAAAACTTTCTGCCTCAGCCTTGTCCGCAAAACCACCATCAAAAACGATATCGGCAATGGCTGGCATGGTTGGTCCCCCCTTTCCACGAGTCAAATGCGGAGGAACAGAACCTGAAATCACAGGAATTTCATGACCATCACGAGTCAAGAGTTTGAAACGTTGGCTGCTAACCACCATGGGGTTCCAGCCACCGATTTCTACGACACGGAAGGTACCATCTGGCTTGATTTCGCTGACCATAAAACCAACTTCGTCCATATGAGAAGCGACCAAGACGCGCGGTGCATCCACAGCTTCTGAATGTTTGATACCAAAAATACCACCCAAGCCATCTGTCACCACTTCATCCACATGCGGTGTCAACTTTTCACGAAGATAAGCACGGACAGGCGCTTCATGACCTGAGACTGCAGCAAGTTCTGTTACTTCTTTAATTTTTGAAAATAATGTTGTCATTTCAGTTCCTTCTTTCTTTCATCCATTTTACCACTTTTTATAGGAGAAGGATAGTGGGAAGGTGGATTTCTAAGTTAGTATCTTAGTCCTGCTCTATCTTAGAAAAGGATAGTATTCTCTTGCATGTAGTGCAAAATCTAGTAAACATTCCAAAATTAACTCGAATATTTATTTCCAAACAAAAAACAATACACCATCAAAGTTGTTTGGATTTTTCATGAAATTTACAGAAAATAGTTGACTTCCCTTTCTTCTTTCTTTAAATATATAGTTGGTTGAGTTTGGAATAGTACGCTGTAGCTGCTAAAACATTTCTAGAAATTAATTTGACTTTCCTAATAGAGTTGTTCATATCTTATTTCAATTTACTATAGTACAAAACTAGAAAAGGAAAAAATCATGACCAAAACAATTCTTGTTACAGGTGGGACTAGCTACATTGGCTCCCATACCGTTAAAGCTCTTTTAAATGCTGGCTATAAGGTGCATGTCCTCGATAATCTCTCCACAGGAAATCGAGCGGCTGTGGATAGTCGTGCTAGCTTTAAAGAACTGGATGTTTATGATGCTAGCGCCTTGAAGGTTTACTTAGAAGAAAATCAGATTGATGCTGTCCTCCATTGTGCAGGTGAAATTGTTGTGAGCGAAAGTATTGAAAATCCAAGTAAATACTTCACTGCCAACGTTGCTGGTATGAACCAAGTTCTCAAAGTCTTATCTGAAGTTGGCATTCAAAAAATCATGTTCTCTTCGACTGCTTCTCTCTATGGAAATAACTGTATTGACAAGCCGGTGACTGAAGATACCCTGCTCGACCCTGTCAACCCTTATGCAGAGACAAAACTGATGGGCGAACGAATGATTTACTGGATGGCCAATCGCTACGACTGGAAATATGTTATTTTCCGTTACTTTAATGTTGCTGGGGCTGAAATGGATGCTTCAAACGGTCTGCGTGTGAAAAATCCAACTCACATCATTCCAAATATCAACAAGACCGCATTGGGACAAAATGATAGCTTAAAAATATTTGGAGATGACTACGATACACATGACGGTTCATGTATTCGAGATTACATTTATGTCTTGGACCTTGCATAGGCTCATGTTAAAGGAATGAACTACCTATTTCAAGAAGACAGTTCTTCTCAAATCTTTAACTTAGGAACTAAAAAAGGCTATACTATCAAAGAAATCTTTAAAACTGCTGAAGAATTACTAAATTAAAAAATCCCACACGAGATTGTTGCTCGACGTGCTAGTGACCCAGCCAGTGTCCTAGCAGATGCTTCAAAAGCTAAACAATATCTTGATTGGACGGCTAGCTACTCCCTCGAAGATATTATTTTATCAGATTAAGGTAAAAACATTTTAGAATAGGATAACAAAGGAGAAAGTCTTGTTGCTCTCTCCTTGTTGTATTTATTAAATTGTCAGAAATTTTATTGACAGATTAGAAAAATAATGTTACATTTATATCCGCAGATATCTTTCGATACCAAATCTACATGAAAGGACGGGGTATGAAACTTTCTCATTATTTAATTGGCTTACTTCTACTCCTAGTCTTTCTCTCTATTAGCATTGGAACCAGTGATTTTTCATGGGGAAAACTCTTTGCTTTCGACCAGCAGACCTGGCTACTATTTCAGGAGTCCCGTCTTCCAAGAACCATCAGTATTCTCCTTGCGGCCTCTAGTATGAGTATGGCAGGCCTTCTCATGCAGACCATCACTCAAAATCAGTTTGCTGCTCCGAGTACAGTTGGAACCACTGAAGCCGCCAAACTGGGAATGGTATTGAGCCTCTTTATCTTTCCGTCTGCGAGTCTAACCCAAAAGATGCTCTTCGCTTTTGTTTCATCCATCATATTTACCCTCTTCTTCCTAGCCTTTATGACCATTTTTACTGTAAAGGAAAGGTGGATGTTGCCTCTGATTGGAATCATCTATAGTGGGATTATCGACTCAGTCACAGAAGTTATCGCCTATCGTTTCAATCTGGTTCAGAGTATGAGTGCTTGGACCCAAGGATCCTTCTCCATGATTCAGACTCATCAGTATGAGTGGCTCTTCTTAGGCCTCATCATCCTGATAGCCGTTTGGAAATTATCCCAAACCTTCACTATCATGAATCTAGGGAAAGAAACCAGCGAGAGTTTGGGGATTTCCTACTCCCTACTTGAAAAACTGGCCCTCTTTCTGGTGGCGCTAACGACTAGTGTCACCATGATTACCGTGGGTGGCTTGCCATTTCTCGGGGTCATCGTTCCCAATCTTGTTCGCAAGCGCTATGGAGATAATCTAAGCCAGACCAAACTCATCGTCGCACTAGTCGGTGCCAATCTAGTTCTGGCCTGCGACATCCTATCCCGAGTTCTGATTCGGCCCTATGAGCTGTCTGTCAGTCTTCTACTAGGAATCATTGGTAGCCTCGTCTTTATCCTACTTCTCTGGAGAGGGGGACGAAAAGATGCAGTTTAAAAGCAAACATACCAAACTCTTCTGCCTTCTCATTATTCTGGCCATTGGAGCTTGTCTCCTCTATTTTTGGCCCATCACCCACCTGTCTGCCTTTGCCTGGAAGCTACGTTCCCAAAAAATTGTCGTTTATCTCTTGGTAGCTATCGCGACTGGGATTTCGACCATTAGTTTTCAAACCCTGACGGAAAATCGTTTCCTGACGCCAAGTATTTTGGGAATCGAATCCTTCTACGTCCTACTACAAACCCTACTACTGGTTTTTGAAAGTAAGTTTCTTCAACTCGGGAAGTCTCCCATTTTAGAATTCCTAGTCTTACTTCTACTTCAATCCCTCTTCTTTCTCGCCTTGCAAGGCTACTTGAAGACACTGATGAAGCAAGACCTTGTCTTCATTCTGTTGATCTGTCTAGCCCTCGGAAGTCTCTTTCGAAATATCAGTACCTTCCTTCAGGTCCTGATGGATCCAAACGAATACGATAAACTGCAGAATAGTCTCTTTGCCTCCTTTCAACATCTCAACACTTCCATCCTAGCCATTGGTTCTCTGATTATCCTTGCTTTGACAATCTTTTTCTTTCAAAAAGCAGTCATTCTGGATGTCTTGCACCTGCAAAGAGAAACAGCTCAGGTATTGGGACTCGATGTTGAAAAAGAACAGAAAGAACTCCTCTGGGGTATCGTACTTTTGACCTCAACAGCAACTGCCCTGGTAGGACCTATGGCCTTCTTCGGCTTTATGCTAGCCAACCTCACTTACCTAATTGTCAAAGACTATCGGCACAAGTTGCTCTTTATCGTGGCCATTCTGGTCGGATTTATCAGTTTGACCTTGGGGCAGGCCTTGATTGAACGAGTCTTTGCGCTGGAAATTCGCATCAGTATGATCATCGAGAGTGTGGGTGGCTTCTTATTCTTTATCTTACTTTATAGGAGGGCGCGTCGGTGAAACTGGAAAACATTGACAAATCCATTCAAAAACAGGATATTTTGCAAGGCATTTCGCTTGAAGTCAGTCCTCAGAAACTGACAGCCTTCATTGGTCCAAATGGTGCTGGAAAATCGACTCTCCTCTCCATCATGAGCAGACTGACCAAGAAAGATCAGGGAATTCTCAGTATCAAAGGTCGTGAAATCGAGAGTTGGAATTCGCAAGAACTAGCCCAAGAACTGACCATCCTAAAGCAGAAGATCAATTACCAGGCAAAATTAACCGTTGAAGAACTGGTCAGCTTTGGACGTTTTCCCTACAGCCGAGGACGCCTGAGAGAAGAAGACTGGGAAAAAATTCGAGAAACTCTAAACTATCTGGAACTGATAAACTTAAAAGACCGCTACATCGATAGTCTGTCTGGCGGCCAGCTCCAACGTGTCTTTATCGCTATGGTACTGGCCCAGGATACGGACTTTATCTTGCTGGACGAACCACTCAACAATCTCGATATCAAGCAAAGCGTCAGCATGATGCAGATTCTTCGGCGACTGGTGGAGGAACTCGGCAAGACCATTATCATCGTCCTCCACGATATTAACATGGCCAGCCAGTATGCGGATGAAATTATCGCCTTCAAGGACGGTCAAGTCTTTAGCAAGGGAAGAACCAATCAAATCATGCAGGCTGACCTGCTCAGTCAACTCTATGAGATTCCTATCACGCTAGCTGATATCAATGGCAAAAAGATCTGTATCTATAGCTAGTAACATAGAAGCTCAAGTTAGAGAACCTTCGGTCTCTTAGTCAATAAGACCAAGAGACTCCCTAAATCGTTATCACATTTTAAAAAGGAGAAATCATGAAAACATCCCTTAAACTTTATTTCACTGCCCTAGTGGCCAGCTTCTTGCTTCTACTTGGTGCATGCAGTACAAATACAAACTCAAGCACTAGTCAGTCGGAAACAAGCAACTCTGCTCCAACAGAGATAACCATTAAAAGTTCACTAGACGAAGTCAAACTTTCCAAAGTTCCTGAAAAGATTGTGACCTTTGACCTCGGCGCTGCGGATACTATTCGTGCTCTAGGATTTGAAAAAAATATCGTTGGAATGCCTACAAAAACAGTACCAACCTATCTCAAAGACCTAGCTGGAAAAGTTAAAAATGTTGGTTCTATGAGAGAACCTGATTTAGAAGCTATCGCCGCCCTTGAGCCTGATTTGATTATTGCTTCCCTACGTACACAAAAATTCGTAGACAAATTCAAAGAAATCGCCCCAACAGTTCTCTTCCAAGCAAGCAAGGACGACTACTGGACTTCTACCAAGACTAATATCGAATCCCTAGCAAGCGCCTTTGGTGAAACTAGTACACAGAAAGCCAAGGAAGAATTGGACAAGCTAGACAAGAGCATCCAAGAAGTCGCTACTAAAAATGAAAGCTCTGACAAAAAAGCCCTTGCCATCCTCCTCAATGAAGGAAAAATGGCTGCCTTTGGTGCCCAATCTCGTTTCTCTTTCTTGTACCAAACCTTGAAATTCAAGCCAACTGATACTCAATTTGAAGATTCTCGCCACGGACAAGAAGTCAGCTTTGAAAGTGTCAAAGAAATCAATCCTGACATCCTCTTTGTCATCAACCGTACTCTTGCCATCGGTGGGGACAACTCTAGCAACGACGGTGTCCTAGAAAATGCCCTTATCGCTGAAACACCTGCCGCTAAAAATGGTAAGATTATCCAACTAACACCAGACCTCTGGTATCTAAGTGGAGGAGGTCTTGAATCAACAAAACTCATGATTGAAGACACACAAAAAGCTTTGAAATAAGCCACTTCAAACTCAATTTAATACTCAATGAAAATCAAAGAGCAAACTAGGAAACTAGCCGCAGGTTGCTCAAAACACTGTTTTGAGGTTGCAGATAGAAGCTGACGTGGTTTGAAGAGATTTTCGAAGAGTATAAAATTTTGACATTCTAAAACGCATCCTATCAAGTTCACTCAAACCTGATAGGATGCGTTTTTATCATTTTGAAATCTATTTACCTCACCTCATTCCCCTTCTTGATTCCGTTTGAGGGAAAAGTGGTCTGGGACGGAGTCCTTACCTGTTTTCGACCAGGGATGGCAACGTAAAATCCGAGCCAAGCCCATCAAAACACCCTTGAAGCCATGTTTTTCAATAGCCTGAATCATGTAGTTGGAACAAGTCGGCTCAAAGCGACAAGAGGGTGGAAAGGCTGGTGAGATAAACCGTTGGTAAAAGCGCACAGGCGCTATTAAAATTCGTTTCATTATTTCTTGGTTACAGCCATGGTGTGTAGTTGGCTGATTTCTTTTTTATTAAGACGACAGGATTCTCCTGGACGAAGTCCTGTCAAGTCTAGATGTCCAAAACGGGTCCGTGACAACTTATCTACTTGGAGACCGACAGCTTCAAACATCTTTTTAACCTGGTGGTTACGCCCTTCATGGATAGTCAACTGCACCACAGAGCGGTTTTTGACTGGGTCCACTTTGAGAATCTCATAGACAGCCGGTTTGGTTTTCTTACCATCAATCTCAAGTCCACGGGTCAAGGGGCGGAGATTATCCTTATTGGCCACACCTTTAACACGCGCGACATAAACCTTGTCAATCTCATTACGAGGGTGAATCATCTCATCCGTAAAATCCCCATCATTAGTCAAAATCAAAACTCCTGATGTATCCCAGTCCAAACGACCTACAGGGTAGATGCGCTCTTTCACGTTGGGCAAGAGGTCGACAACCGTCTTGCGGCCCTTGTCATCTATCACACTGGAAATGACACCGCGTGGTTTGTTAAGCAGATAATAGACCTTTTCTTCGTTGTAGATAGGTTGGCCTTCAACTTCAACCTTATCGCCTGACTTGATAGTGGTTGCTAGTTCACGTACCACTTGGCCGTTAACCGTCACCAAACCTTGCTTGATCAGCTCTTCTGCTTTTCTCCTACTGGCCACACCTGCGTGGGCAATATACTTATTGATTCTCATCTTCTTCTATCCTTTCACCAAATAATTGGCTTTCTTGGGCTTGAATCTCAAGCTCATCAATCACTGGTAATTCTTCCAAATGGTTAATTCCCATGTAATCTAGGAAATAATCTGTAGTCACATAGAGGTTGGGGCGACCCAACACTTCTTTTTTCCCGTCTTCTCGTATCAAGTCAAAGGCCTGCAACTTTGCCAAGGCCCCACTCGAGTTGACCCCACGGATGGCATCAATCTCTATCCGTGTGATGGGCTGTTTGTAAGCAATGATGGACAAGGTTTCAAGGGCAGCCCGAGATAAACTCTGGTTGATAGGTGCCTTAGAGTATTCCTTCAAAATCTCTGCAAATTGAGGCTTGGTCACCAATCTATAAGCGCCCCCTGTCTCAATTAGAGCCAAACTGGAATCTGGGGCCTTTTCATACTTCTGGGCTAATTTTTCTAAACTCTGTTGGATGCCTGTCGGTGGCAGAGAGAGGAGTTCAGCTAACTGGCGGACTCTAATCCCATCTTCACCCGCTACAAACAAGAGCGCTTCTATTTTTGCTAAAGTACTCATCTTTCCTCTCTATCAAGTCTAGCTTTGGGCCACTTGACTTTCTTCCTTCTTTTCCATGAGATAAATATCTCCGAAACTCTCCTCTTGTACGAGGGTTAGCTCCTGGGTTTTGATTAACTCTAGGGTTGCCAAAAAGAGGGTGATGACCTCTTGGAGATTCTGGGCTTCCTTAAACAAATCCTGCAAGCGCAATTGATCTCGTCCAGCCAAGGACTCTTTCACGATAATCATCATGTCCTCAATCTTATACTCATCCCTCAAGATAGTCGTGTGGTTCTGTGCAAACTCCTCTTTTTTCTTGGCTAGGATATTTGAAAAAGCCAAAAAGAGATCAATGGTCGTCTTGTCATGCACAAGCTCCGCATCTTCGTATATCAACTCTGTCGGCGCTTTGGAATAGTGCTGGGCCCGTTCTTGGTGTTTGGCTTCCAAGTGCTCCCCCAAGAGCTTGAACTTGCGGTATTCTTCAATTTGAGAGAGAAGATCCTGCTCCAGGTCATCTTCCAAATCTGTCACTTCCGCTACCTTTGGCAAGAGCTTGCGGCTCTTAATCAACATGAGCTGACTGGCCATAACCATGTACTCACCCGTCACTTCCAGACGCATGGCCTGCAGGGTTGAGACATAGGCTAGATACTGTTCGATAACTTCCGTAATGGGCACATCGTAGATATCCATCTGATACTTAGAAACCAGGTGCAAGAGCAAGTCCAGGGGCCCTTCAAAATCTTTTAATTTAATATCCATTATCTATATTTTTCTAAGGTCAGGACTGTTTTTAATCCTAATTTTTTTGCAATTTCGTACAAATCGACCTTGTTTTCTATTTGTCTTAGAATAAACTGTTCACGTAAGACTTGAGCTGATAAGGTTGAGAAACCTTTCTCCTTGACAAAAGCTTCTAACTGACGAAAGGCCCACTGACGAGAATAGGCTTTCCCTCCCCTTTCAAAGAGATATATCTGGCCCATCAAGGGTTCCAACTCCGAAAGCAAGGTCGTGGGAATGCTGACAATCCTCTGTTGGGAAGCCTTGCTGATTCGCAACACCTGAAAATCCAGATTGATGTCCGCAACCTTGATGGCTAAAATCTCACTGGGCAAGAGCCCCATTTCTAGGATTAAGAGCGCTAGCAAGCGTCCCTCTGGATGGTCGCTTTCCTGCCAAAAAGAGTCTAGGTATAGAATCTCTGGCTTTTCCGTCTTCTTTTCAGCTTGTTTGGCTAATTCCAAGCGGTAAAAGCTGTCCACCTCTCCTTTTTGATAGAGAAAGTATAGAAATTGGTTACAGGCCGAAATCTTTCGCTTCTGGGCGCTGATTTTTAGATTGGCTAGCTGGGCTTGGTAAATCTTGAGACTGGTCTCAGAAATCCGCTCACCTACCATGTCTAAAAATTGCTCCAAATCATACTTATAGGACTGCTTGGAATTGACAGACAAGCCCTGCTTTTCCTCTAAAAAGGCTGAAATCCTGTCTCTCATTGGCATCGAATCTCATATTCCTTACTAAAGTCATGCAAGAGGGCATTAACGGCCTTGAGGATGGACTTGCGCGTAATAATCCCTTGGAAAATACCCTCTGCATCCACAACCGGTAAGAAGGACTCATCTACTAGCTTGTGCAAGACCTCCGTAATGGTGAAATCAGGCGAAACAACCGCTACGTCCGTTTTTGTCATATGAACGATATCCGTATCCGCCATGATTTCTTGGCTCAAGTCATGCTCCATCTGATAAGCCATAATATCTCTGAGTCCAATCGTCCCAACAAACTGTTTTTCATCTGTCACAACAGGAACACGGGTATAGGTCATCTGACTGAGCAAGAGGGTCGCATGATCCGCATTGTGGGTATCAATCAACACAGCTAGATTTTTAGCAGGGGTCAAAAAAGTTTCCTCCTGCCCCAACAAGAAAGTCTCAAACTCCTTGGCAATCATCGGCTAAACTCCTTGGACAAACCTGGATACACCTCGTGATCTCGTGTCAAAAAGTCCACTTTGAAGTAACTATCATCAATCTCCACACGAGCATAGAGACATTCTCTGATGGTACCTCGTGGTTGACTGATAGAACCTGGATTTAGAAAGAGGATCTTGCCTTCCAACCAAGCACTTGGCACATGCAAGTGACCATAGAGGCAGATAGCGGCCTCTTCCTCCTGAGCCCAGTAGTCCAACTTTTGAAAGTTGAAATTGATGTCAAACAAGTGACCATGAGTTTGGATAATCTTGGTCGAACCAAGCTCAGTCACCAGACGTTCTGGGTAGCCGGCGTAGAAGTCCATGTTCCCTTTAACAACGCGGATGCCCTCCCAAAGTGGAGAATCCGGACGTAGTTCAGAATCGCCGTTATGAAAAACGGCATCGACTTTGCCCACATAGCGATCACGGACTTCTTCCACAATCAAGCTATCGCCATGGGAATCGCTCATTACAATGATGGTTTGCTTTGCCATGATGGAAATACCTCCAAAAGTTTCTTAACGGCTAAGGCACGGTGAGATTGACTATTTTTTTCTTCCAGGGTTAATTCAGCTGATGACTCACCTGTTTCTCCTACAAGGAAGAGGGGATCATAGCCAAAGCCATTTTCACCCTTAGGTTCAAAGTTAATATAACCTGACCAGTCTGCTTCAACAACTAAACTTTCCTTATTTGGGCTGGCTACGACTAGGGTTGTGTGGAACTGAGCCGAGCGGTCCTTGAGTTCAAAGACCATGGCCAATTCGTGCAAGAGTTTGGCATTATTTTCACGGTCAGTTGCTCCCACACCTGCGAAACGAGCTGACCAGACGCCTGGTAAGCCACCAAGGACATCGACTTTGAGACCAGAATCATCTGCCAAAACCATCTTGCCCGTTAATTGAGAAATGGTTTCTGCCTTGAGACGGGCATTTTCTTCGAAGGTCATGCCTGTTTCAGCTACTTCAGGCAGGTCAGGATAGTCATTAAGATTTTCCACATCGTAGCCTAACTTATCAAAGATAGCTCGGAACTCTTTGGTCTTGCCTTCGTTACGAGTCGCAATCAATAAGGTTTCTCTGACCTTGTTTGTCTCAAAGAATGCTTCTACATCAACACCTTCTTTAGGCAATTCTACATGCAGGAGTTGCCCATTTTCAACTAAGAGAACCCCCCCCTGACGTTGAATGACTTCTACATTTCGTCCCATTTCTTGGTTGAGGATATCTACCACAAAAGACAATAAACGGTAGAGAGAACCATAGCGTAAAACAGTAACAGAAACAGGAAAACCTCGATCCTCATCTCGAAATCTTTGGGCAAACTCCAATAGAGGAAAATCCAAGTCATCATCCGTCAACGTCCGGACGCCACCAAAAATACCATAGGACCCGACATACCAGTCCTGTTCATCCTTATATTCATAAATTTTATTTGTCATAATTCTACATGCTCCACATGAATCTCTTTTTCCAGCCATTCTTCACCAATTTGTGCAAAACTTTGGCTGCTGGCTGTTGTGTAAAAACGGTGATTAAGTGATCCAGCATCGCGACCACGATTGATTTCAAAATAATTAAGTAAGACTGAGATGTCCCGTACGCACTCTGCTCCACTATCGATGAGCTGAACCTTTGGTCCCATGACATTTTGAATAATAGGTCTGAGCAATGGATAATGGGTACAACCCAA
This sequence comes from Streptococcus sp. 3167, assembly GCF_013277175.1. NCBI lineage: Bacteria > Bacillati > Bacillota > Bacilli > Lactobacillales > Streptococcaceae > Streptococcus > Streptococcus sp. 3167. The sequence continues at coordinate 24,933 of NZ_VMML01000053.1, forward strand.
AATCAGGCTATCCACCTTTCCAACCAAGGGACGCAGGGTTTCATAGACCACTTTCTTGGTAACACTGGTTGACAGGGCGCCAGACTCGACCAAGGGGGCAAACTTGGGACAGGCCAAACTCTCCACCTGTAAGTCTGGAGCCAGATCATGAATTTTCTGACGATAGATATCTGATTGTACCGTCATGGGCGTTCCAATCACACCTATTTTCCCACCTTGACTGGACTTGATAGCTGCCGAAGCTCCTGGCAAAATAACACCTAGGACAGGAATATCTAGTTGAGCCTTGATTTCTTCCCAGACGACCGCAGTCGCAGTATTACAAGCAATGACAATCATTTTGACATCCTTGGTCAAAAGAAAGTTGACCAACTGCCAAGTATATTCACGAATTTGCTCAGCAGGACGGGGACCATAGGGAGCCCGTGCCGAATCTCCAATATAGACGATTTCTTCATGGGGAAGCTGGCGCATGAGCTCGCGCACAACGGTCAAGCCCCCGACACCCGAATCCAAAAAACCAATTGGGCGATTATCCATACAGTCTTCTTTCTAGTCTTTTTTCTGATTGATAGTTCATTATGATTACCGTTCCTTATGAACTGAATAATGACAGCCTAATCAATAACTATCTCTCTTAATCATAATCAAATATCAATAGAATGCAAGGAAAAAGTCTCATCCCTAAACCCTTAGCCAACATAGTGAGAAGTCTGGAACTTTCATCCCAGACTTTTCCTTATCTATTTTTTCTTTTTATTGTTAGCAAGGGCTGCCTTTTGTTGGCGAATGATTTGGTGGTAAACTTGTTGTACCTTGGCTTCGCTTGGTTTTTGACCATTTGCACTCAAAAGAGTACGAACTGCTTCAGCATTCAAACGTGGGTTGTCAGCGAATTCCTTTTCGATTTGCTTACGAACCAAGTACATTCCTCCAATAGCTCCTCCTAAAAAAGCTAGCACAATCAATACAATTGCTAAAAGTAAATCCATCATTTTTCTCCTGTTTCTTTTTGAGTCCCTTTCATTATACCACAAACTAGTCACCCTGACTAGTTTGTTTTACGCTATCAGGGATGGAATGTAATTCGAATGTGAGAATGTCTTTAGTAAATCGAACGTGAAAATGTCCCATTTGATAAAATAGTCGTATGAAAAGTATCCAACTGAATATGAAT
>NZ_VMML01000054.1:0-9675 GCF_013277175.1 Streptococcus sp. 3167
AGGGACAGCACAATCAAAATGTGCCGCAATTTCCCGTAAAAAGCATCTGAATAAGCCTCTACAAAGGATTTCAATTCCTCTAAAGGAATCTTTCGGTTTTTGACGACTCGCTTTTTCCTCTCTAAGTGTCCTTGTTCACGTAAGTTCTTTTCCCACGTGAAGAGAGTTCTGACGCCGACATCAAAAACCTTGGCTGCCTCGACATGGCTGTGCCCCTCTTTGATGTAATCTAATGCTCGCTGTTTAAAATCTGTACTATATGCCATAGCTTTATTATAACATGCTTGTTTGAAACTAAGCAACTATAACATTTTCCAAGGTAAATAATTAGAATGGTGTTCTAATACAGACACGCCTAATTTACCTTTATTATATTTTATAGACCTACTAAGTAAGTTATAAGCCTCCGTAGCACTTTTAGTGAAAAGCACATTGCAGTTACTGGCACTTAGAAAATTTTTAATTTTTTTCTTAACAGCCTCATATTCATTAGAAAAAATTAAATCATTTTTTGAATTATATCTCTTAATGTTTATTGGAATTCCTGAATAAACTTCTGTTAATTTATTAACAACAGCTTTTGGCTTGGGAACTGTAGCTGCATTATCAAAATAAATAATATCTGATGTTTGAAAAGAAAATAAATTCCTCAACATATTTCACCACTTTGAAAATCTACTACCATTAAAAATTTCTACTTCCTAAGATTTAAAATTCGATTTATGTAATACATTGTATTGGCACATCTTTTGGGAAATACAACTGAACCATTTAATACTACTACAGAAACTTCATCACTACTATGGCTTCTGCTGACTTCTCATGATTCCTTGTTACTATGCTTTAGGCGCTCATGAAACCTCACGGAATCAGTCCCAGATCTTTCTTCCTTTATAACAGAGGACGTTAAAAGGTTACAGTGAAAATAGGAAATCGGACGCAGAGTCTTTGGACTCTAGGAAGATTTATCTTTTTCACACAAACCTTAGTCCGAATTCAATTACTTTCATGACTTACAGATATAAGTTACGACTACCTATATAAACTTTAGAGTTCTTGGCTATCTCATCTGCTAGATAGGCTTTCCTAGCACCTCTCTGTTCCTAGAACCAGGATTTCGCTATTCTTTCCTCTAACGTTTTTTACTCTAACGTCAGGGTCTATCTCCAGACCGTCTTCGTCCGCTACCTCACGATAGTCAGGATTGAGGGGCGCTGTTGGGTTCATCGGTAGCTAGTGCCCACAGAGGACTTGTTCCTCAGATGTAGGCCATGACCCGTCGTACCTAAAAAACTATCCGACCTTGACTTAAGACCAGATAGTTCATCATTTTTATTTTTCAGCTGTAAGGGCAGCCATTGTGATGTAGTTGTATGGTTTGTTGAAGTGTGGCAAGAAGAAGAGGTCTGTCAATGCCAATTTATCAATTGTTACATGCTCTTGGATAGCAAGTGAGAACATGTGAATTCCCATGCTGATTGAAATATCGTGTGAAACCATTTGGGCACCAAGAATTTCACGGCTATCTTTGTCAAAGACAATCTTAATCGCTACTTCATGGTTATCGTGTTTCATGAATTCTGGTTTTTGAAGATCGTTAAATCCTGTCTCAGTCGCATTGTAACCTGCAGCTTTTGCTTTTTCAAGAGTCAAACCAGTTGAAACCATGTGAAGACCATAGATTGAGATACCGTTTGAACCTTGAACACCGATTCCTTCCAATTCATGTCCACAAGCATTGTAGGCACCAACGATACCAGTACGAACTGCGTTTGAAGCAAGGGCGATGTAGCTTGTGTCTTTACGAGCATTATCATAGACAGTCGCACAGTCACCAACTGCAAATACACCTGGAATTGAAGTTTCTTGTTTCTTATCTACAAGGAAAGCACCATTTCGGAAGAGTTCAATCTTACCGTCAGCAAGAGCTGTGTTAGGACGGAAACCAACCGCAAGAACAACCATATCCACATCAAAAGTTTCTTTATCGGTAATCAAGCGTTCAACTTTACCGTCACCTTCGATTGCTTTAACAGTTTGACCAAGAGCCAAGCGGATGTTGTGGTCTTCCAAGTTCTTCGCCATCATTTGTGTAAAGTCTTTGTCATAGTAACCGTTCAAGACAGTATCAACGATATCGACAAGGACAACTTCTTTTCCAAGACGCTCAAAGGCTTCAGCAAGTTCAACACCAATGTAACCACCACCAACAACGGCGATACGGTCAAGGTGTTGGCTCTTGTCAGCAAGTTTATTGATCACTTCTTCAGCGTTTTGGTACAATTTCACGAATTGTACGTTTTCAAGAGTTGCTTTAAATTCGCGGTTTCCTTTAAGAATTTCAACACCTTCTATTGGTGGCAAGATTGGTGTAGAACCTGTAGCGAAAATCAATTTCTCGTATGATTCTTTGTGCTCTTTTCCTTCAACTTCGGCTGTGACTACTTTGTTATCATAGTCGATTGAAAGAACAGGTGAGTTCATGTAAACCTTAGCACCTTTAGCTTCCAATTTTTCTTTATCAGAATAGAACAAGCCTTCAGCACCGTCAATTTGATTACCAATCCAAAGAGCCATTCCACATCCTAGGAAAGAGATGCTAGAGTTTTGGTCAAATACAACAATTTCGTTCTCATTTCCAAAATTATCCAACATAGTATTAATACATGCTGTACCAGCATGGTTAGCACCGACTACAACAATTTTACTCATAAAAAATTTCCTACTTTCATTCTAAATTTACCTTACTAGTATACCATTTATTGTCAGCGTTTACCAGAGGTTTGCTATTACTTTATCATTTTTTATCAAAAACAATTCTCCATTTATCCTAATTTCAAGCCTAATGAATTTTTTTAAGCATATTTCTTGACTTTTTCCAAATTTAATTTATGAAAATTCTAGCTTTATGGTATTATAATAACATGAAAATAAAATACAAGGTCTTCCATTTATATAATTATTTGATATTGCAACTTATTTTCTACAAAAGAAAAAAGTTGCTAGCTTGCCTCTTCGTTCACATTCTGAACTCCTAACGGGAACCACTATCACTATTTCATTAGTTAATGAGTGAGCAGATATCTTACTCTAAAAATCCTTTGATTTGCTCAAAAAGCTTGAATACCATTTCAATGCCATTAGTCAAGAATCTGAGTTGATGGAAATCAATTATCAAGCAGGAATAGCCCCCGTCACTGTTCATCCAGACCTGTTTGAACTGATTTCACTTGGTTTAGAGCATAGCCTAGCACTCTATAGCCAGCTCAACATCAGTATTGATCCCCTAATTCAAACCTGGCGCATTGGTTTTTCAGATGCCAAAGCTGCACAACCTCAAGAAATTGAAGCGGTGCTGTCTCTAATCAATCCTCATGATATCGAGTTAGATTCTTCTACTTCCATTGTATTCTTAAAGCAGAAAGGAATGAAAATCGATTTAGGTTGTTTAGTCAAGGGTTATAGTGCAGATAAAGGGTGCCCAATTTCTTAGAAAAGAGGGTATGACTTCTGCCTTGATCAATCTGGGAGGGAGTATCCTGACCATTGGAAAAAATCAGGCAAGAGGGGATAACCCTTGGCAAATCGAGATTCAAGATTCAGCCAATCCGAGGGGAAATCACTTAATGACCATTCCCGTTGTCAATCAATCTGTCGTGACTTCAGGCATTTATGAACGTCACCTGACAGTCGATGGACAAGATTACCATCACATTTTTGACAATAGACTTCCTGCAAAACTAGAATCCTAGTTCATGATTGATAATACCAACAATCAAATTCATTCGTAATCCGAAGCGTTTACGATGATTTCGATAGGTTGTTGAAAATATTTTAAACGTTTTCATAGTGAAATGAAATAAGAACAGGACAAATCGATCAGGACAGTCAAATCGATTTCTAACAATGTTTTAGAAGTAGAGGTGTACTATTCTAGTTTCAATCTACTATACTTTGTCAAAAATACTCTCAACCTTGATTCTCTCCTTAGATAGCGCATGGTTACAGGCTTTATCTTCAGCTATTAGCGGCTTGAGTTTGCTGGATTTACGTGGAGTTTGTGCTTGAGGATATATCTTCATGAGCCCTTGATAACCACTGTCAGCCAAGATTTTACCAGCTTGTCCGATATTTCTGCGACTCATTTTGAACAACTTCATATCATGACAATAGTTCACAGTGATCTCCAAAGAAACAATTCTCCCTTGACTTGTGACAATCGCTTGAGCCTTCATAGCGTGGCATTTCTTTTTACCAGAATCATTCGCTAATTGTTTTTTAGGGCGATGGATTTTTACTTCCGTCGCATCAATCATTACCGTGTCCTCAGAACTGAGAGGAGGTCTTGAAATCGTAAAACCACTTTGAACAAGAGTTACTTCAACCCATTGACTCCGATGGGTTAAGTTGCTTTCGTGGATACCAAAATCAGCCGCAATTTGTTCATAAGTTCGATATTCTCGCACATATTGAAGTCGCCATAAGAAGGTATTCTAGGCTTAATTTAGGTTTTTATCCATCTTTTGCGTGTTTAATTTTTAATACAGCTAACATCTCTTCAAAAGTCGTGCGCTGAACACCAACAAGACGATTAAATTGTGCATCAGTTAGTTGTTTACTTGCTTCATAATTCATAGAACTATTATACCATATTTTGTTTCGCAGGAAGTCTAATAATAATATTTATCTTTCCTATCGAACGCTTTCAATCTTCCAACTATTCCAACCTTTAAACCGTATAGCTCCATGCTGGTCAGTTCGGTAAACTTTGCTATTGATACCTTCCAGTCGTGTCAAAGTTTCCTGATGGGGGAGTTTCGTTCGATTGTTCTTTCCAACTGAGATGAGAGTCATCTCTGGTTTGAGCTGTTCTAAAAAGTCTGAACTTAATGATTTTTTAGAGCCATGTTGGCTAGCTTTCAAAACATCCACTTCTAGGTCAGGATAGTGCTTCAGCATGTCCTTCTCTCCTTTCTCCTCCAAATTTCCAGTGAAAAGAAAGTTTTTATCCAAGAGTTTTCCATACAAAACCAGGGTATCTTCATGATCTCCAATTTTCCTTGGAGATAGGACTTCTAACTGACTTCCAAAAATTGGCAAGTTCTCTCCTGCTGTCACACTGCGCACCTTGGTTTGAGTCGCCTGTAGTTCTGCCACAAATTCCTTCTGTTTCAGACTTCCTTTTGATACTAAAATCTCCCCTACATGAAAAGCCTTGGTCACCTCCAACAAATCTCCAACATGTTCCTTGTCCGTATTTGTCAAAATCAGCTGGTCAATCTTGGCTACTCCTCGACTTTTGAGATAGGGAATCAAGGTTCGCTGGGCATTGCTGGTCGTCGCCTTTTCTTGCCATTTTTCAATTTTCTTATCAGATTCTGCCTTGCCACCTACATCTATGAGAATGGTCTTCCCAGTTACATCCCTTAGGAAAATACTTTCTCCTTGCCCCACATCCAGCATGGTAATTTCATTTTCCAGTGGATGCTTGGTCAAGAAAAAGAGACCCACAATAAGTAAGCTGAAGCCAGCTACTCTTTTGATATTTTTCCTCAAATCATAGACCAAAGCCAAGGAAATTAACAATAAAATTAAAAACCATGCATTAGGTTGTCCAAAGACAAACGGCCTACTTGTCATCTGCGAGACCAAGCGAATCATTCCCTCCAACCATTCAAAGATAAAATTCAGTTGAATGACTGGATAGAGAAAGGAAAGGGCAAATAAGATAGACAAGAGCGGTAAGAAGACCAAATCAAATAGAAAGGAAAAGACAAAGGTCAAGAGGATGGACCAAGGTTGAAATTCCGCAAAATAGAAGGATAGAATGGGCAATATGCCCAAGGAGATGACTAGACTTTCACTAGCAACAGCCTTGAGCCCCTCCCCTTCTTTGCTGGTCATGGTCAGGATAAAAGCATAAGCGCAGGACAAGACTCCTCCTGCTGTCAAGAAAAAGTTTGGCATGACAATAAAGAGGAGAAACACTGTCAAGGCAAAATTATCCAAGCCCTTAACCCCATGTTGAGCCAGTAGCTTTTGCAAGAGACTGCGAATAACCGATGCTGAAAATCCAGTTAGTCCCGCATAGATAAGGGAAAAGGGATAAGTCAGCCATTTCAACTTTTCTTGGGTCAAGCCCAATCGCAAGAGAAGTTTCTTAAATCCGTTCATGAAAAAACCTACCTGCATGCCAGATAGGGCAAAGAGGTGGATAATTCCTAGACTGGAATAAAGCTCATTCATCTCCTCAAAGTCGGTGTCCAGATGTCCCAGCAAGAGTCCTGTCATGTAATTGCGCATAGGGTCTGGAAAGTGCGTCTTAATCCAAACCACAGCCTTTCGACGTAAACTGGACAAGTTTTCTCCTATATCCCAACTGCCAATCTTTTGAAGTGACTGGATTGTTTTGATATTGAGAGTCTGGTAAATTCCCTGAGTCTTCAGATAGGCTTGGTAATTAAAGCCACCAAAATTTCTCTGCCCTTCTGGCTCCGAAAGCTTCCCTTCTAGTCCTATCTCATGCAGGTCGGTTAAAGCTTGAAAGGCTTCTTTCTCCTCCTCGGACTGGAGTTTATAATAGACTTGAAAAATGCGTCCATCAGCCTTGCCGCGAAAGGACAGACTATCACCATTGACCTTAACAGTGTCAGGCAGAATCCGTACCCTTTCAACAGAATCCGCCAGATTTTGACTCGCTTGGCTCTGTTGCCAATTTTGAAACAGAAACCAGAAGCCAAAGACTCCACAAATCACTAAAACTTTGCCTGTTGATTTCCATGGAAATTGGAAAAAGAGACAGACTAGCAGAAAAACAAAGCCCAACAAAGCAAGATAGGATGCTGAGAAAATAGCGTAATAAAACCAAAGTAACAAAAAACTCAGGTAAATTAGGGGAATGGGGATGTTCTTAATCCACTGTAACATAGTCTTTTAGCTTTTCTATGGTCTTAGCACCAATGCCAGAGACCTTCTTGAGTTCATCAATCGACTTGAATTTCCCATTTGCCTCACGATGGTCTATAATGTCCTGAGCTCGTTTTCCTCCCAGTCCCTTAACCTGTTTAAGCTCTTCCAGACTGGCCTTGTTGAGATTGACCTTCTTTTCCTTGCTTGTTGAAGAAGCTGTCCCCGAACCAGTCTGTTGACTAACTGCTTCTTCTCCCTTAGTAGGAACGTAAACCAGAGCCTCATCACTAACTTTCTGAGCTAGATTGAGCGACTTGCTGTCTGCTTGCTCTGTCAAGCCACCAGCCTTCTGAACAGCATCATTGACTCGACTACCTACAGGCAAGTCATAAATCCCTGGCGATTTGACAGCACCTTTGACATCTACTGTGATTAGATCTTGTTCAAGGGGTTCTTCCTTCTCTTCCTTGTTCACTTCCTTTTCGGATACCAAATCCTTGGAAACAGCTGCAACTTCAGCCTGCAAATTCGTTTCCTTTACAGGTGTTTGTGGAGCTGGCTTTAGCAGGAAAAATCCGCCTACAAGCAAGCCCAGACCAGTACAGATGACGATGATTTTATACTCTTTGATTTTCTCGATAATTGCTTCCATATTTTCTCCTCTCTTAGATTATTCGTAAGAGGAAGAAAAAACAGTCGAAAAATTTCTTTTCAACTGCTTATTTATTTGCAAAATAGTCTTCCTTGGTCAAGACATAATGAACTCTTGTCACGATTCGGCCTTTTTCATGCTGGTCCATACAAGCATAAGCTTCTTCGTGGGAAAAACGCATGCCTGATTTCTCCATGACCTTTCCTGACGCGGGATTAGCCTTATCGTGTAAAGCAACTAACTTATTCATTCCTATCTTCTCAAAAGCTAGCTCAATTACGGCACGATTGGCTTCTGTCGTCAATCCTTGATTCCAATACTTTTTATTGATAATGTAGCCAATAGCTGCCTTCTTAAGAACAGGATCAATCTTGTGCAAGTCAATGGTTCCGATAAACTTGCCGTTATCTTTTAATTCAATCCCCCAGCGTCCCAAGGGATTAGCCAAGTAGAACTGAGCAATATTATTCTTGGTTTCTTCTACATTTTGATTGGTTGAAAAAGTGTAACGTGTATTATCCTTGTCCGAGGCATAGTCAAACATTGCTTCCGCATCATTCAAAGTTACAGGTCTAAGCAACAAACGCTCTGTCTCGACTATGGGATACTGAGCTAGTTTTAAAAAGATTGATTCCATACGTTTCTTCCACTTGAAACCTTTCTAATCTAATATAAGGATATTGAATAAAACATTTAAAAAGCAAACTTATAGTAGATTGAAATAAGATATAAACAAATCAATCAGGAAAGTCAAATTAATTTCTAAAAATGTTTTAGCAGTCACAACGTACTATTCTAGCTTCAATCTACTATAGATTTAGTATTGAGATAACTTTAAGTACAAAAGAACTATCCTTCATATAGAGGTTGAGAATCTAATTCTTCACTCTCTTCTTTTTTAACCGGTTCTGGTTCATAGGCTCGGATAATCTGAGCGACAACTGGGTGGCGAACCACATCCTTGGCTGAAAAATGAACAAAGTCAATCTGGTGAATGTTCTTGAGTTTCTCTTGGGCATCAATCAAACCGGACTTGACATTGCGTGGCAGGTCAATCTGACTGATATCTCCATTGACAATCATCTTAGAATGAAAACCTAAACGAGTCAAAAACATCTTCATCTGCATAATGGTCGTATTTTGCGCCTCATCGAGAATGACAAAGGCATCATCCAAGGTCCGTCCACGCATATAGGCAAGGGGCGCAATCTCAATAATTTCACGCTCCATGAGTCGAGTTGTTTGGTCTTTCCCCAGAATCTGATACAAAGCATCATAAACAGGTCGAAGGTAAGGATCTACCTTCTCCTTAAGATCACCCGGAAGAAAACCTAGACTCTCTCCTGCTTCCACCGCTGGACGTGTCAAGATAATCCTCTTGACTTGCCCACGTTTAAGTGCAGTCACTGCTAAGGTCACTGCAAGAAAGGTCTTCCCTGTACCTGCTGGCCCAATTCCAAAGGTCACATCATGCTGTTTAACACTGTCCACATAAAGTTTTTGACCTAGTGTTTTGACACGGATAGGCTTCCCTGTATTATCCTTGATAATTTCTTCTTCATAAAGGGCGACAAATTTGTCGATTTCATCGTTTTTGACCATGCTAATCGCAGTCACTACATCTGGTGTGCCGACTGTCATTCCACGATTTACCAAAACCATCAAGGCTTGAATAACTTGTCTAGCTTCCTCACAAGCTGACTCCCCCCCCAAGACTTGTACAATCTCTGTACGAGCATGAATCACCACATCAAGCTCTTCTTCCATCAAACGAAGATGGCGCTCATTGGAACCAAAAAGATGAAACAGGTCATCTGGATGACTCAGTTGAATGTCTATTGAATGTTCCTTCAAATAAAGAACCTCTCTAATCCTTTTATTTCTTTTTATTATAGCAAAGGGATGGAGAAATTACTAGCCCAAACCCAATGAATCATGCTAGTGTTCTAAGTATTCTTGCCAGATAGCGTCAAAGTCTCCTAGGTTAAAAGAGAAACTGGCATGTTCTTCCAAAAAGCGACTCACCTCATCAAAATCATCTGTGTGTTTTGGAAAAGCTGATTCTTCAAAGGCTAGGTCTGCTAGGATAGCTTTGGGACTCCCGACTTTATCAC
>NZ_VMML01000055.1:0-48971 GCF_013277175.1 Streptococcus sp. 3167
TTTGAAAGTAGATGAGTATTAAAACATGGTTTTGAGGTTGTAGATAGAACTGACGAAGTCAGTAACCATATATACGGCAAGGCGACGCTGACGTGGTTTGAAGAGATTTTCGAAGAGTAGCAAAATGGAAAAAGGAGTGAGTGAAGTACATCGCCTCCCCACTCCTTTTTCTGTTTTTAGGCTGTTTTTTCAACCTTCAAGATTTTTACATCATAGCTACCAACAGGCGTTTCAATGGTTGCTGTATCACCTGTTTTCTTGCCAATCAAGGCTTGTCCAATTGGGCTTTCATTTGAAACTTTACCTGCAAAGGCATCCGCACCCGCTGAACCTACGATAATATAAACTTCTTCTTCGTCCTCACCAATTTCTTGGATGGTGACTGTTTTACCAATCGCTACTTCGTCCTGGGCAACTGCGTCGCTATTGACGATTTCAGCATAGCGGATTTTTGTTTCTAAGCTAGAGATTTGTCCTTCGACAAAGGCTTGTTCATCCTTAGCTGCTTCGTACTCACTGTTTTCTGAAAGGTCACCGTATGAACGGGCAATCTTAATGCGTTCTACCACTTCTGGTCGACGAACCAATTTCAATTCTTCTAATTCTTTTTCAAGTTTTTCCTTTTCCTCAAGGGTCATAGGATATGTTTTTTCTGCCATTTTTCTCAACTTTCTTCTAATAATATTTTCTAAAGAAAATTATGTGAAGTATCACATAATTTTAGTTTGTTTGGTTTAATTTGCTGTTGACATGTTCAGCGACATTGCGATCGTGGTCTTCTTGATTATTAGCATAGTAGACCTTGCCTTCTGTGACATCTGCTACAAAGTAGAGGTTATCGCTCTTAGTTTGATTGATGCTTGACTCAATCGCATCCAGACTTGGACTATCGACTGGACCAGGCATGAGACCTACATTTTTATAAACATTATAAGGTGAATCAATGTTGGTATCAATCGCAACATCCTCAGCTAAGCTGATATTTTGCCCCAGTTTTCCTTGGGCATACAAGATTGCAATATTACTTTGAAGTGGCATATCACGATTCAAACGATTGTAGAATACACCTGCAATGAGCTTACGATCTTCTGTCTTGGCACCTTCTTTTTCGACCAAGGAAGCAATGGTCAACAACTCATTGACAGTCAAGTTTTTAGATTTGATAGTACTATAGTAAGGAGATAGGTTCTTATCCATAGCAGCTAACATCTCATCAATCAAGCTCTCAACAGTTGTGCTTTCCTTGATAGAATAAGTAGCTGGGAAAAGGTATCCTTCCAAACGATAACGCGCACCACTATCTTTTGCAGGCAAACTTTCCAATAAAGTAGGATATTTGGCTACTGCTTGACTGATAAACGTCTCATCTTGAACTTTTGCTAGGAAAGCATCCGCTGTCAAAGGCTCTTTGAAGTCACCTTGCAATTGACCTACCGCTTGAGCAATCTGATCCAAAGTATAACCTTCTGGAATTGTCAAAGTCGCAAGGACAGGTTCTTGTGGTTCATCTGTTCCACCTTTTTGCAACTCTTTGAGTAAGTCTTCTGTACTCATACTCTTTTGCAAATTGTAGTAACCTGCTTTCAAGTCGGTATAATTTTTATACTTGGCATAAAAGCTAAAAATCAGACCATGCTTTACCAAACCAGCTTTTTCAAGCGTCGTACCGATTTCTTGAACGTTTGAACCTTCTGGAATTCCAACCGTCACATATTGTTTCGATGAAGCATCCACAGGCTGTAAAGATGACTGAACATACTGGTAACCAAAGTAACCACCTGCTGAGAGCAAGGCAAGGAATACAAGGAATGAAATCACAAAGGCTTTCACATGTGACTTCTTCTCTTTCTTAGGCTTAACGGGTTTTGCTCCTTCTCTACGGCTACGACGTGGTGTATCGCTGATGATATCCACTGTTTCTGTAGCAGGCGTAGGTGTTTCTGGACCTGCTTGTTCTGCTTTTTTCTCTGCCGTCTTATAGGAAACAACTACCCTTGTTGGGGTTTCATTGTATTCTCTTTCAAGTTTCTTAGGTCTAACAGGACCTGGTCCTGGTCTTGAACCACTTTCTTCCGCTGGAGAAGAAGGTACATCTTGACTTGGATGACTTGGATGACTTGGAACACCAGGAGTTTCTCTTTGAAGGTCATCTGCTGGAGAAGCTGGTACATCTTGACTTGGGTGAGTAGGCACAGTAGGAGCTTTTCTCATAATTTCCTCTACCGTTGACAAGGAATCAGCCATGAGTTCTTCAGCTGAAGGTTCATTTGCAGGAGTGCGAACTACTGCCTTATCTTCTTTCAGAACTTCATCATAGCCTTTTACTTTTTCTAAATCTCTCAGAATCTGCTCTTTAAAGCTTAATTTCTCTTCTTCTCTTGACTTTTCACTCAAAAGTTTTTCCTCCTTGTTGACAATCCATAATATTATATCTTAAAAGTCCAAGAAAAGCAACCTATGATACTTTTCCTAGCTTATTTTTTCGTTTCCCAAACCATATCATACCAGGTTTCCCCTGCAAAGGTTGACTGGGACAAGCCTTCATTGACAAATCCGTGCTTTTCATAGTAGGCGATGAGATAGTCATGACAGGTTAGGTTAATGCCATCTCTCTTATCTTCAAGAGCAACTTCTTTCAAGGCTATTAGTAATTTTTGTCCAAGTCCGAGGCCCTGTGCTTCTTTGGCAATAGAAAGACAGGTCACAGAGATATAACCACCAGGCTCATGACTATAGTCTTTTATTTCTTCTGTAAAGGACTGGTCTTGCAGATGGCGGTGTGGTCCAACTGGCCCTTCTATGTACCCCATGATTCTACCTACTTTTTCCGCAACCAGAAAAGAGGTCTGAATTTCTCGCAAATGCGATTCAAAAACAGATCGAGGAATAGCTTCTTCTACCGAGAAATTTTCTAGTTCAATCTCAACGATACGTTCTAAATCTTCTAATCTTGCTTGTCTGATCTTCATTGTACCTCCAGATAATAGGGATTAAACCAAATCATACTAAAACCCTGGCTAGTTTCATAAAGGGAAGTTTCTTCATCAATAAAACCGCTCATTTCAAAATAGGAAAGCAGCTCATCAGGACTCTTCAAACGAATCCCTTTGTAATCCAGCTCAACTGCCACCTCTTTCAAAGCCGCAAGAAGAAGTGTTCCCAATCCTTGTCTCTGATGGTCAGACTCAATGACTAAAGAATCTACTTTTAGACATTGCGGATTGTCTGACTGGGGACTTGATAGAATATAGCCTAAAAGTTGGTTTTCATCCCTAGCTAGAAGAAAGGTATCCGCACACTTACGGATACTTTCTTCTAAGATATGGGAAGGTTGCTGCTTTTCAGCCGGAAAAGACGAAGTTTGAAGTGCCTCTATCTCAGCCAAATCAGACTGACTTGCCTGAATGATCTTAATTGGAATTTCCATGAGAATAACCTATTGAACATTGCTTGTCAAGTTAGACAAGAGTCGTTCAAATGAATATTCATAGGTTTGGATATCTCCTGCTCCCATAAAGACATAGACAGCATTGTCATGGTCAAGGAGTGGTGAAACATTTTCAACAGTGATCACTTGGTGTTTCTTGTTGATTTTATTAGCTAGGTCTTCTACCTTGACATCTCCATGGTCTACCTCACGAGCTGACCCATAAATTTGCGCTAGGTAAACAGCATCTGCTTGGTTTAAAGCGTGGGCAAAGTCATCTAACAAGGCAATGGTTCTTGTAAAGGTATGCGGTTGGAAGACTGCTACAATTTCCTTGCTTGGGTATTTTTGACGAGCCGCATCCAAGGTCGCAATAATTTCTGTTGGATGGTGAGCAAAGTCATCGATAATCACTGTATCATTGACAATTTTCTCAGTGAAACGACGCTTAACACCAGCAAATGTTTTCAAGTGCTCACGCACCAAGTTCAAATCAAATCCTGCTGTGTAAAGAAGACCAATAACGGTTGTCGCATTCATGATATTGTGACGACCAAAGGTTGGGATGTGGAATTGCCCCAAGTCTTGTCCACGGAAATGAACGGTGAAGGTTGAACCAGTCGTAGAACGAAGAAGCTCACTAGCTACAAAGTCATTACCTTCTGCTTCAAAACCATAATAATAAATTGGTGCATCAGACGTAATTTTACGCAATTCTGCATCTTCACCATAGACAAAAAGACCCTTGGTAATTTGTTTAGCATAGTCGTTAAAAGCATTGAAAACATCCTCTAGACTTGTGAAATAGTCTGGATGGTCAAAGTCAATGTTGGTGATAATAGAGTATTCTGGGTGGTAAGGCATAAAGTGACGCTCATATTCGTCAGATTCAAAGACAAAATATTTGGCATTGGCCGAACCACGACCTGTCCCATCTCCAATCAAGAAGCTGGTGTCTGTGATGTGAGACAAGACGTGAGACAACATACCTGTCGTTGAAGTTTTTCCATGCGCTCCTGCTACTCCCATGCTAACAAAGTCACGCATAAAGCTACCTAGGAACTCATGGTAACGTTTGTAGCTGATACCATTTTGGTCTGCATAGGCAATTTCGACGTTGTTATCTGGACGAAAGGCATTTCCAGCGATAATTTCCATATCACCGTCTAGATTCTTTTCATCAAAAGGAAGAATAGTAATTCCTGCCTGCTCAAGACCACGTTGAGTAAAGTAGTACTTCTCAACATCTGATCCCTGTACCTTATGCCCCATTTGGTGCAACATCAAGGCCAAGGCACTCATCCCTGATCCCTTAATTCCGATAAAATGATATGTCTTTGGCATGTTTTCTCCCCTATTCTGTCATTCTGGTCAGATTCAACTCTTGGGCAACCCGACGTTCTTGTTCTGTTTGTTTACTTTTTTTATTGTAGATTTGGCTCTTCTTTAGAAAATCATAGTTGTTTTTCTTTGGAGCAGGTGCTGACACTTCTTCATTCTTGGTAGGGATAGAATGAACTTCTTCCGCCAAGATATAATGAGACTGGGTCAATTTTTGGCTATATTTGACAAATTCACCAGGATTTTCCTTTTGGAAAGGCGCTGTCGGTTGACTGCCCTGTCTAACAAGGCCTGATTTAGAATGACGTCTCGCACGGCTGAAATCCTGAGTTAGATAGTTAGCAGAGCGTTTCTTTTTCAAGTCTGCACGCGCTTCTTCACGCGCCACCTCCGCATAGCTCTTTCCTTCTTTTTTTACCCCTAAAGGAGCTTTTTTAGGTTTCTCGACTTGCTTTTCAATCGGTTTTACTGGCGCCTCTTCAGTAATAGGAGACCATTCTAAATAATTTTTATCTCGATACTCACCCTTGATATTACTGATCAGATCAGACTCATCGTACAAGTTCATGACTGGCATCTCAGTCAGCATGACCTCGTCATCTGACACCAATGGAAATCGTTCTTGTTTCATTTTCTATTTCCTTTCAACACTTCATTATAGCGTATTGTCTTGATTTTTCAAGTGCTGGCTTCAGAAATTCCCAAAATTTCTCTAATTTCTGCTAGGCTGAGACTGCCACGTGACTCTGTTCCATCCAATACTTGTGACACCAGATGTTTCTTTTGTTCTTGGAGTTCCTGAATTTTTTCTTCAATGGTTCCCCTGGTCACCAAGCGATAGACCTCAACCGTTTCTTCCTGACCCATCCGATGGGCACGGCCAATAGCTTGCGCTTCCACCGCAGGATTCCACCAAAGGTCAACCAAAATCACTGTATCAGCACCTGTCAGGTTCAGACCGACACCACCAGCCTTGAGGGAAATCAGAAAGGCATCTCTTTCCCCTTGGTTAAAGGCCTTGGTCATGTCTTGTCTTTCCTTGGCTGGAGTTGAACCTGTAATTTTAAAGGAAGTCATGCCCAAGTCTGGCAGTTCTTGTTCTATTTTCTCCAACATTCCCTTGAACTGAGAGAAAATCAAGACACGGTGTCCACCGTCTACCACCTGTACCAGCAGGTCTCGGAGACTATCCAGTTTGCCACTAGCTCCCTGATAATCCTCCATAAAGAGGGCAGGGGTGTCACAGATTTGGCGCAAGCGCATCAGACCAGACAAGATTTCCACACGACTTCGCTGAAATTCCTGATCTGATACTTGAGCCAATCTATCTCTCATCTGTTGCAACTGGGCTAGGTAGATAGCCTTTTGCTGGTCTTCCAGTTCATTCTTATAAACTACTTCTATTAAGTCTGGCAATTCGGTCAGAACTTCTTCTTTCTTGCGCCTCATCACGAAAGGCTTGATAAACTGAGCCACGCGTTCAGCTGGCAATTTCATAAATTCTTTCTTGCTTGGCAAAAGTCCTGGCATGACGATTTGGAAAATAGACCACAGCTCACCTAGATGGTTTTCAATCGGTGTCCCTGACAGAGCAAAAACTGACGGCACCACAAACTGTCTCAAGGTCTGGGCAATCTTGGTCTGGGCGTTCTTCATGACCTGAGCCTCATCTAAGAAAAGGAAGTCAAAGGCCATCCCCTGATAAAGCTCACTGTCCTGACGGAAGGTAGCATAGCTCGTCACATAGATTTGATGGCTTTCAGCAAGAATCTCCTCACGACTAGCTTTCAAACCATGAACAACAGCCACATCCAACTGTGGGGCAAATTTCTGAAACTCATCTGCCCAGTTGTAAATCAAACCTGACGGTGCTAAAATCAAGACTCGACTTTCTTTTGTCACTTGACTGGTCAAAAAAGCAATGGTCTGCAGGGTTTTACCAAGTCCCATATCGTCAGCCAAAATCCCACCAAAACCATAGTGATGGAGCATCTGTAGCCAGCTGATTCCCTTTTCCTGATAATCTCGTAAGTCAGCCTGAACCTGAGTTGCTTGTCTAGGGAAGTCCTCTGGATGCGTCAAATCGTGAGCCAGATTCTGGAATTCTTGTGAAAAAGAAACACGGTCACGTCCTTCAAAGAGATGAGCTAAACTATAAGCCAAGGATTTCCGAGCCTGCAAGGAGCCATCTTTTAATTCAAATTGCCCCAGCTCCTGTAGATTTTGACGAATTTTCTTGGTTTCTTCATCGAAAAAGTAGACTTTATTAGACGAATCAATATAAAAATCTCGATTATCAACCAAGGCCTGCATAGCTTGGTCAATTTCCTCTTGGGCTATATCTTGAAAATCAAATTGAATTTCCAAGAGACCTCCCTTGGAAGTAATCTGCACTTGAGGGCTTGCTAGACTATAAAACTCTTCTAACTTGTCTGATAAATCAACATTTCCAAGTTTTTCAAAGACTGGAATGATTTCATGGAAGAAATGATAGACAGACTCTGCTTTTAAGGCCTGACGCCAAGATTGAAAATCTGCTTCAAAGCCCGCAGCCAAACAGACTTGGAAAATTCTTTCTTCTAAGTCCGTGTCACTTGAAAATGGTAATTCTTCTAGCTCTTGTCGGCTAGATACCTGTCTATTTCCATAATCAAACTGAATTTCTAAACGAATCCGATTATCTTCTTCCCTGTCAAAGTAAAAAGAGGGCGCAAAAGTTTTGATTTGTAGACGTTCTGGAGCTGAAACGGTACCCATCTGGATAAAAAGAGTCAGACAGGAGGCCAATTTGTCTCGATCACTGCTATCAAATTGCAGGTATTTCTTTCCTTGTTGACCCACAGGTAACACTTTAATTTCCTTGAGAAGACGCATCTGCTGGTCTGTTAAAAAATAAACCTGACCTTTATGGAAAAGTACTGCTCCCTGATAAAAGACATTGACCCTAGGACTCTCACTGATTTCCATTTCAAAATAGTCCGAGTATTCTGTTACTGTAAAGGCAAATAGATTGGCATCAGCATGCATATCCTGAAAAAGCAGGGTTTGGTAGCTATCCACTTGATGGTCAAATTGAAAATGGGGCAAGGCCATCAGTAAATTCACACCCTGCTCAAAAAAGGTCAGAGGGAAAAAGAGGTGCCGACCTTGGTTTTGGAAAAAGAGGTCTGGAACCAGCCCTTCCTCCGTTAGTCCGTGCAAGAAAGTCAAAAGTTCTTGGCTGGCCTCATCAAAAGCTTCCCAAGAAAGAGACTCCTCATAAATCTTGCCAATCATATACGACTTTCTCTGCTCGACAATCCTTAAAAAAAGTGGAATATCCCGAATGACATAGTATTTTTGGCTATTGATTTGGCCGATTCTCAGAGTCCACAAGATATGATTGGTTCCTGCTTCCACCTGACCCACAGCTGATAACTCATAGGCGCATTCTGATTTTGGAGATAAAATTCGATCCAAAAACTTGCCACCCAAGGTCACCTTGGTTTCAACGGCCTCTTTTTCTTCATGACCTTCTTCCAGACTCCACAAGATTTCCTGACCACGCTCATCATTTTTCAGAAAATGCTCTAGCGCTGCCAAATGCACACAGTAGCCCCTCTTTTGAAAAAAATCACAGGCACAAAAAACCAAATCATCCTCTAAACTATAGCGCAGTTCTTCTTCTGCAACGCGAGCATAGAGCCGATTGTTCTTTTCCTTGATGATATCAACCTTACCAGTTTCATAAAGGGCAACACCTTCGATACGAACTTTCCCCGGAATCAATTTAGCCATATTTTCACCTTTACCTTATCTGTTTATTATACCATATTTTCGCCTATGAAAATAGCCTTCTAGGAAGACTTTTCTCCTAGAAGGCTGGATTTTTAACATTTGGCAAAAGTAGCCACAATCCGCTGACAGACTTCTTGCAACAGAGATTTGGGCATAGCTATATTGATGCGGGCATGGAGACTTCCTTCCTCTCCAAAATCCAAACCACGGTTGAGGATAACCTTGGCTTCATTTCTCAACAACTCTTGCAATGTTTCATCAGTCAGGTCATAGGCTGAAAAGTCAAGCCAAATCAAGTAGGTACCTTGCGGTTTCATGACCTTGATTTTAGTCTCTTTTCCAAATAGATCCACCACATAATTGATATGGTCTTCAAAGACTTGCTTAAGTTCCTCTAACCAATCTTTACCGTATCGATAGGCAGCTTCTGTCGCCAAATAGCCCAAGCCTGAAATTTCATGCTGATTATTAGCCAACTGGCGTTTCTGGTAAGCCACTCTCAACTTAGGATTTTCAATGACGGCATAGGAATTTTTTGTCCCAGCAATGTTAAAGGTTTTAGTGGCACTGCTCAAGACGATAGCAAAATTTTTGAAGGCAGGATTGATGGTATTGAAAGACTGGTGTTTGTGACCAAAGAGGGTCAAATCTTGGTGAATCTCATCTGAAACTAACAAAACACCGTGTTTTTGGCAGAGTTGGCCAATCTTCTCCAACACTTCTTTTTCCCAAACACGTCCACCAGGATTGTGAGGGTTGCAAAAAATATAGAGTTTAACCTCCTCTTCCACCAAATCCTTTTCAAGTTGGTCAAAGTCAATCTCAAACAGACCATCCTTTTCCACTAAGGAATTAGTAATCAATCTACGATTGTTCAACTTGACACTGCGAGCAAAGGGTGGGTAGACAGGCGTGTTAATTAAAACCGCCTCGCCTTCTTTTGTAAAGGTTTGAATAGCTGTTGAGATGGCTGGTACCACACCCTCGATAAAAACAAGAGCCTCTTTGTCAAAGTTGTAACCGTATTGTGTAGCTTCCCACTTTTGAACTTCCTTAATTAAGTCTTCACTGGCATAGGCATAACCATAAACCAGTTGGTCTGCGTAAGTTTGCACGGCTTGGCGGATTTCAGGCAAGACCACAAAGTCCATATCCGCTATCCAAGCTGGTAGAACTTCACTATCCGTTTCTGTTTCTTTCCATTTATAGGTATGGTGCCCTAAACGGTTGGGCAGGCTTGTAAAATCATATTTTCCCATCTTTGTCTTATCCTTCTAAAGCTTGGCGCAAATCTGCAATCAAATCTCTAGCATCCTCAATCCCAATTGACAAGCGCAAGAGGTCATCTGTCAAACCATAAGAATGGCGCACTTCTGCTGGAATATCAGCGTGAGTTTGCGTCGTTGGATAAGTAATGAGACTTTCTACCCCACCCAAACTTTCCGCAAACGAGAAGACCTTGAGACTGTTCAAAATATGAGGAATGCGCGTTTCATCGACTACTTTAAAGGAAATCATCCCCCCACGACCAGTATAGAGAACCTCCTTGACTGCTGGAGAATCCTTCAAAAAGGCAACCACTTCTTGGGCGTTAGCTGTTGAACGCTCCATACGAAGAGACAAGGTCTTGAGACCACGAAGCAACTGGTAGCTGTCAAATGGGGACAAGACTGCCCCTGTTGTATTGAGATTGTAAAAAAGCTTCTCGTATAGTTCTAAACTATTGGTCACAACCACTCCAGCTAAGACATCATTGTGGCCTGCTAGATACTTGGTTGCTGAATGGAGAACCATATCTGCTCCATCTTCAATCGGACGTTGGTAGATAGGGCTATAGAAGGTATTGTCCACCACCACTTTGGCACCCTTAGCATGAGCCAATTTTGCTAGTTTTTCGATATCAAATTCCAACATTAAGGGATTGGTTGGGGTTTCGATATAGAGAACATCCACATCCTTTTCTAACTCGGCAATCAACTCTTCTTCTGTATTGGCATAGGTAAAATGGAAACGACCTTCCTGCTCCACTTGGTTAAACCAGCGAAAAGAACCACCGTAAAGATCACGCACTGCCAAGACCTTACTTCCTACTGGAAAGACGCTAAAGGCCAGTACAATAGCTGACATCCCTGAGCTAGTCGCTAGGGCATAGTCTGCTGACTCAATAGCCGCCAAGACTTCCTCAGCCTTACTACGAGTTGGATTTTTAGTGCGCGTATAGTCAAACCCAGTAGATCGACCAAACTCTGGATGCTGATAGGTCGTTGAAAAATGGAGCGGTGTCACCAATGCACCTGTCGCTTCATCTGACTTAATGCCCGCCTGGGCCAAAATTGTGTTAATGTGTAATTCCTTGCTCATACAATACCTCCAAATCTATAGTAACTATTGTACCACTTATTTTCATCAACTCATTTTCTTCTTTTCAAGAGCTAGCTATAGTTTCAAACTATATAAAAAGGGAGTTTTTCCTGCTCCCTTTAATAGACTATAAAATGGTGAATCTCAAAAGACACCTTCACTCTATCATTTGCTCCTGCACAAAACGAGCATAACGCTCATGATTTTCCAGTAGTTCCTTATGAGTTCCTGAGCCAGTGATTTTCCCCTCCTCTAAGAAGAAAATACAATCCACATCTTTTACCGTTGACAAACGATGCGCTATAATCACAACTGTCTTCTCCTTTAGTACAGAATAGAGGCTACTGATAATCGCATACTCAGAATCCGCATCAAGATTAGCAGTGGCTTCATCAAATATAAGAATTTCAGCATCTTTTAAGTAGGCTCTAGCTATTTGAAGTCTTTGGCTTTGTCCCCCTGACAAGAGTCGTCCGCGTTCACCAACCTCAGTATCTAGTCCCTCTTTCATGGAGCGAATCTCATCACCTAGTGATACTAAGTCTAGCACTTTCATCAATTCATCATCAGTTACTAAGCGATTCAAACCGAGACAAAGATTGTCACGAATACTGCCAGATAAGACTGCATTATTTTGTGAAACCCAAGCGATTTTACTTCTCCATTCTTTTAAGTTAAAATCATATATACTTGATTGCTCCATTAGAATATCTCCTGAAAGCGGTTTATAAAACCGCTCTAACAAACGCACAATCGTTGATTTTCCTGATCCAGATGGTCCAACAAAAGCAATTTTTTGCCCCTTGAAAATGGAGAAAGTAATATCCTTTAAGACAGGTCGATTTTCATCATAACCAAAATAGACATGGTTAAAATTCAACCCTTGTCCTGATACCGATTTTCCTCCCTCAAATTTTTCTTTAGGAACTGCAAGCAAGTTCTCCAGTGCAACTGAAGATCCCTTACTCCTAGAATAAACAGTTACAAAATTAGCTATATTACTAATAGGATTAAGTAATTGAAAGAGGTAAATCAAAAACGAAACCAAGGTTCCCACAGATATATATCCTGCGCTGACCCGATAACCCCCATAGGTTAGCATCACAGCTATAGTCGCAAAGATAAATAAGAGAGCAAACGGGGTCTCAAAAGAAGTAATCCTATCTGATTTCAGTGAATTGTTTTGTACCCTTTCAATACAATTATCCAAAACATCCTGTACACTTTTCTCTGCTTGGTTAGTCTTAATTAATTCATGTTCTTGAATCTTTTCAGTCAATTGCCCTGTTAAAAATCCGATTTCCTCTTGTAAACGACGACTATACTTTTCACTGATATTGGAAAGGGGCAAGATAATAAACATCATACAAGGAAGAGTGATGAATAAAAGTAGAGAAAGATTCCAATCAAGACTAAATAAGACTATGATGGAACCAAGTACCATAACTAAACTCAAAATAATATTTGGGAAAGTCGTAATTAAAAACTCACGAATGACACTCGTGTCATTGACAATGGCAGAAGTCAACTCCCCACTTTGGCTCTTATCAAAGAAGGATTTCTCTGCATAAATCAACCCCTCTATCACTTTTTTCCTGATTTTTGCTATCTTTTTTTCACCCGATTGACTAAACAGATAGTAACCAATAGAAGAAAACAAGGCTTGACCAATAAAAATCAAAAACGATTGAAATACTTTGGAACCTATATTTTCAATAGAACTCCCATCTATTAAACCCTTTAAGATAAGGGGAAGCAACAAAGCAAGTAGACTAGACAGAACAAGTAAGAAACTCCCCATAATCACCTTAGTATCTACTCTTAATAATTTTAATTTCATAAATACTCCTTATAATATTTCAACGGATAAAGTCGGGAATAACTCAATTTGAGGATAAAATCTAATAAATCTTCCTATAACAAAACGCATAACATCTAGGATTTTATATACCTGATATTATGCGTTTTTAAGCACAAAGACTTCTTACACAAACTTATCTACAATTAGATTTTATTTGACATGTTTTGCCAATTCTTCTTGGGCTTTTTTATTGGATTCTTCTTTTTCTTTCAACCATTTTTCTCTGGCTTTTGCATATTCGTCTGTTGTGACAATCTTATCTTGTACTTTGAGGTATTTATATGATTCAACCCCTTTATTACCAGCCAATGAATAAGGTGCTGAGAAAGGAACTGTTTTTCTCAAGCTAGGCGTTCCACCTAATGAAACATTTGGAATCGCTAGAGAACTATCTATCAACCATGCTTGAATATCAGCATATTTCTCATAACGTTTGGCTGGGTCTTGCTCCTTATTAGCCTCTTCCAACATTTGAGTATAAGTGTCAAGTCCAACTGCCTTAGCCTTGTCGTTGGCTTCACCAGGCTCGAGTCCAAGATTTTGTAGAACCCCACCATTCTTGACACTAAAGATATCAAGATAGGTTGATGGATCTAAGTAGTCAGGACCCCAACCACCATTGTAAAGGTCATAATCTTTTTGAGCTGCTGTTTGAGCAAAGTAACTTGAGTTATGATAGTCCTCTGTTGATAACTGTTGGATATCAATAACGACGTTCTCCGTACCTAAAGCTGCTTCAATAGATTGCTTCATAGAGCTTACTTCTTGAATCCCCTTCTTAGAAGCTTGGTCAACTGTCGCATCCAAATGAATAGGGAATTGAACTCCCTTAGCTTCTAGCTCTTTCTTGGCCTCAGCAAATTTAGCCTTGGCTTTCTCAGGATTGTAATAAGGGTCTTGACCATCCGCAAAGTTGATACCTTGCCATTCCTTACCATAATTGACCATCTTAGAGGCTACTACTTCACCAAAGTCTTTTCCCTTGATACTTACAAAGGTTGGAGGAACAACCAAGTTACGCAAAATCTTAGTCGCTCCGTCTTCTCCCTGAGTTTGAGCCCCATAGGCTGTACGATCATAGGCAAAGTTAATAGCTTGACGGAAGTTTTTATTAAGAACTGCTTCCTGAGCTGATTTCTTTTCAATGTCGGTCGTCTTAGAAGTAAATTTATAAGCTTGTCTATCTAGGTTAAAATTCCAGTAATAAGACGTAGCAGTCTGCATACTGTAGATGATATCATCTTTGTATTTTTCTTTAATCCCTTCAAAACTTGAACTATTTGGATAGAGACGAGCGTAGCTATAGGCTCCGTCTGTAAAATTACGAACAAGAGCATCTTGGTCACTACCATCATAGTAGGTCAATTTAACATCATCTACAAAGACATTTTTAGCATCCCAGTAGTTAGGATTTTTCTTGTATTCGATGACAGATTTTGAAACAAAAGCTTTCATCAAGAAAGGTCCACTGTACAAAATATTAGCAGGGTCTACCTTGCCAAAATCATCCCCTTTTGATTTTAGGAAATCCGCATTGACTGGGAAAAGAATGGTTGATGTCGTTTTTGAGTTCCAGTAAGGTTCTGGTCGAGCCAAGGTGTATTGAACCGTTTGGTCATCAAGAGCCTTGACACCGACAGTTGAAAAGTCGCTTGTTTTACCAGTGATATAGTCATCCAAACCTGCAACAGAGTCCTGCACTAGATACAAGGCTTCTGATTTTTTATCAGCCGCATATTGCAAACCTGTCACAAAATCTTGGGCAGTTACAGGAGCATATTCTTCTCCCTCAGAAGTAAACCACTTGGCATCCTTACGAAGTTTGTAGGTATAGGTCAAACCGTCCTTAGAAACACTCCAATCCTCTGCCAAGGATGGCACATAGTTCCCATATTGGTCATTTTCCATGAGACCATCTACCAGGTTGGTCACAATATCATTTGTTGTTGCGCGGTTTTCTGCTAGATAGTTCAAACTAGATGGATCACTTGAATAAACATAGTTATAGGTTTTTGATCCTGTGCTAGAATTTCCACACGCGCTCAATAAAATTCCTGTACCCAGGACAAGACCTGCCAAGGTTAGATATTTGCTCTTAGACTTTTTCATTTCCAGAACCTCCTGATTTAAAGATTTGTTTTATTATACAACGTTTAGTTTGTTTAGTCAATGTTTTTGTCCAAAAAAATCGAAAAAGGCCTCATCTTCTACTCTTAAAAGATAATTTTAGCTGTTTTGACGCTAAAAAAAGGAATAAGTTTCAAGTTCTCCTAAAAGATTGTTCAACTTATTCCTTTTATTTATAAATGCTATCTTAAGAAAACTTAAATTTTGCTCGCAACTGGGCAGCTTTGGCCTGTCCAATAACCTTATCTAAGAGACGAGTATAGAGACTCATGAATCCGTAGAGTCCACCCCCCATGGCACCGACAAGAGCTACATAAAAGAAGCTCCACAAACGTCCACTTGGTTGGAAGAAAAATCCTAACAGCCACTGGATGGTTCCTATTAACAGAAACATGACTAGGGTCAGCAAACTGATTAAAATGGTTCGCTTCACAATCACCTTGCGCTTAACACCCGTTACTTTACAAATATCCCGATACATCAAGACGTTAGGAATGATAAGAGCGATGGTTGTTGAAATCAAGGGACCATAACTGTGGAAAAGGGCGATGGTAGGCAGTTGCAAGACCAGCTTGGCAATAGAACCATAGATAAAATAGAGAACGGCCTTGCGGTTGCGGAACATGGCTTGAAGCATGGGGGACAAGACCATGTACAAGCCTAAAATAATAGACTGCAAAACTGCAAAGACAAATAAGCCCATAGCCAAACTGTCTGGCTTGCCATAGAAGACTGTATAAAGAGGTTCTCCTACCATAACCACTCCAACCGTTGCTGGTAGCAAGAACATAAAGAGTAGGGTGAGACTGTCCTGAACGAGACGAGAAGCTGCCTTCAAGTCCCCCTTGACATAGTTTTCTGTCAAAAGCGGCAAGCCTACACTCCCAATCGAAACCCCAACAGAAATCAAAATCATCGTGATTTTATTAGGATTGGCTGAGAAATAAGAAAACATGATAACCAAGTCCTCATTGCTGTAGTTGGTAAACCAGCTCATACTATTGATAAAGGTCAGCTGGTCCAAAATCTGGAAGAGCTGGATGGCAGACCCTGTCAAGATAAAAGGAATGGCTTCCTTAATGGTATCGATCAAAAGATGCTTGCTGTTAATCTTATCCCCTGTTTCAAGGACTCTTTTGAGTAAGCCTTCTTGGGCAAGGAAATAAATCAAAACTGCAAAACTAGCTACCATGCCGACAAAGGCAGCAAAGGTGGATTGGGTAACCGCTACTAGGTAATCTCCTGAACCAAGTTTCATAATGATAAAGGTTGCTAGGAGCATCCAGATAACACGAATGACCTGCTCAGCAATTTGGCTCATGGCATAAGGTTTGAGATTATTCATCCCTTGGAAAAATCCTCGGATAACACTCATAGACGGGAAAATCAAGACTCCCCAAGCCAAGCTTTGCATGATTGGGATCAAGTCTTTGCCCACGCCAGACAAGTCTGCTAGCCAAGGAGCAAAGAGATACAAAACTAAAGCAAAAACGAGGCCAAGTCCTGTCATAAATCCTAAAAAGCTCCGAATCAGGGCAAAGCTATGCTCTTCTTCTCGCATGGTATTGTACTTGGCAACTTGCTTGGCCACCGCAACTGGAATCCCTGCTGTTGAAACCAGCAAGAACCAGGCATAGATATTGTAGCCCATGGTAAAGAGACCATTTGCCGTAGCTGCATAAGATCCCATCCAGATGTACCAAGGGATAATATAGATGGCCCCAAGCAGGCGACTGATAAAGTTACTAGCCGTTAGCCAAGCAGTCCCCCGTAACATCTGGGCCTGCTGGTGATTGTTTTCGTGCGACATAGATTCCTCATTCAATTTTGATAACTAGGAAACACTCCTTATCTTCCATTATAAACTTTTCCTTGTTACTTGTAAATTTGCGACTTTCGGTTTACAATAGAAAGTATGATAAAGATTGAAACCGTATTAGATATATTAAAGAAAGATGGTCTCTTCCGCGAGATTATCGACCAAGGACATTATCACTACAACTACAGCAAAGTTGTTTTTGATAGCATTAGTTACGACAGCCGAAAAGTAAAAGAAGACACTCTTTTTTTTGCAAAAGGTGCTGCCTTTAAAAAAGAATACCTTCTTTCTGCTATAACACAAGGCTTAGCTTGGTATGTAGCTGAAAAAGACTACGAAGTCGGTATCCCTGTCATCATTGTGAACGATATAAAGAAAGCCATGAGTTTGATTGCCATGGAGTTCTATGGTAATCCACAGGAAAAACTCAAACTCCTTGCCTTTACTGGTACTAAGGGTAAGACAACAGCAGCCTATTTCGCTTATAACATCTTATCTCAAGGGCATCGACCTGCTATGCTCTCGACTATGAATACAACTTTAGATGGCAAGACTTTCTTTAAGTCTGCATTGACAACTCCTGAGAGTATTGACCTCTTTGACATGATGAATCAAGCTGTGCAAAATGACCGTACCCACCTCATCATGGAAGTCTCCAGCCAAGCCTATCTGGTCAAACGTGTCTATGGTCTAACCTTTGATGTGGGAGTTTTCCTCAATATCAGCCCAGACCATATCGGCCCTATTGAACACCCTAGCTTTGAAGACTACTTCTACCACAAACGTCTCTTGATGGAAAATAGCCGAGCAGTCATCATTAATAGTGACATGGACCACTTTTCTGTCTTAAAAGAACAAGTGGCAGATCAAGACCATGATTTCTATGGTAGCCAATCAAATAATCAAATCGAGAATTCCAAAGCCTTTAGTTTTTCAGCTACAGGTAAACTCGCTGGAGATTATGATATCCAACTCATTGGCAACTTCAACCAAGAAAATGCCGTTGCTGCTGGACTTGCTTGCCTCCGTCTCGGAGCTAGTCTTGAGGACATCAAAAAAGGAATTGCTGCAACCCGCGTTCCTGGTCGTATGGAAGTCCTGACTCAGAAAAATGGAGCCAAGGTATTCATCGATTACGCCCACAATGGGGATAGTCTGAAAAAACTCATCAATGTGGTTGAAACTCATCAAACTGGAAAGATTGCTTTGGTTCTGGGTTCAACAGGAAACAAGGGAGAAAGTCGTCGTAAGAACTTTGGCCTCCTCCTCAATCAACATCCTGAGATTCAAGTCTTTTTGACTGCTGATGACCCCAACTATGAAGACCCAATGGCCATTGCAGATGAAATCAGTAGCTACATCAATCATCCTGTTGAAAAAATTGCGGATCGCCAAGAGGCCATCAAGGCAGCTATGGCTATCACAAATCACGAATTAGATGCTGTCATTATTGCTGGTAAGGGAGCTGATTGCTACCAAATCGTCCAAGGAAAGAAAGAAGCCTATCCAGGAGATGCAGCCGTAGCAGAAAATTATTTATAAGAATAGAAAAAATCAAGGGAAAATAAAACCCCTGATTTTTTACTATTATTTAGTAAAAACGTTTTTCAAACCTTCAACGGCACCTTCTACAGCACCTTTAGCGTCTTCTACAACGTCTTTTGCCTTAGCAACTGTTTTTTCAACAGCTCCTTCAAGTTCTGTCTTGCTGTCTCCAGTAACTTTACCAAAACCTTCTTTGACAACGCCTGTTGCTTGTTCCAATTTGTTTTCAAGTGACATATGATTGTCTCCTTTAGTTTTATTCCGATATGTGTTATCGGTTACATTAGTATAAACTTATCGATAGATAAAGTCAAACAATGTGCTCAGAAAAAGCAATCACACTAAATAGAAAGTTAATCTCTCCTTGTCAAAATCGACAGCCAACTCATACTTTCCATCTTCATTTTGGACTATATAACCTAGGACGACCAAACTATCCACAAAGATGTCTCGGCGTTTCTGCATCAGTTGATCTTTTTTGAGAAATTTTAGCAAAAAAGTTGTCATGTATTTGAGGGCATACTCAGGATTAACATCTCCTAAAATGTCATAGAGTTCCTGCTGTTTTTCTGTCAAAGGATACTGATGTTTGACCTTGTAGAAATAATTAGACAAGGTCATTTTTGATCTCGCAAAGTCCGTCTTTTCAACTAAAATAGCTGCATTGGTTTGATTGCGCAATTCCGTCTCAAAACTCTTCTGTAACAAGGCTTGATAGATCGGACTAGCTTCGCTGACAAAAATCTCTTGATCCAGTTCAAGACTATCGAGTGATTCAAGCATAGGAAGACTAAGGTAATAACGCTTATTTTCTCGTAGAATCAAACCTGCCTTTATATACTCTTCCATGAGTTTATCAACTGCATCATCTGGAAATTGAGCCTTAATTTCCCGTAGAATCACATCATCATGCTGGTCCAGATAGCGGATCAATTCTCTAAAAAATGGCTGTCTAGTCAAACGAGATGGATTAAAAATCTGAATCATGAAGATTCCTTTCTTTACATTGTAATAGAGGCGATGTTGCCAATTGACTGGGATTGGTCCCAGCTTGGTTCAGAGGCACAGGCAGACCTAGTTCTCTGTAATACTCTCTCCAAAAGTCACTAATCTCCTGCTCCCCATCCCCAAATTTCATGGGTATGGTTTCAAAAATCGGTAGGATTTCTGCCATGTACTGGGAACAGTAAAAACCTTCTCCATCTGGATAGAAAGAAGCATTGTAGGGAGCTCCAAGATGTTTACAAGCTCTTTCCTTCACCGAATGGATATCCATTTCTGGGTAAACATAGATGTCGTACAAATGATTGGGCTCAAAGAAGTCTGCTGGTTCTTGACAGACTACACCAAATTTTCCACTAGCATGGTAAATCATCCCATCCAAATAAATGGCAACATGGTTATAGTTGCCTGTGGAAGTCTGGATGGCCTGTCCCATATCTGAAAGATCCCTCACAAAAATTAAATCACCATTTTCTAACATGCTTCACTCCTAGAAAAAAAGGAGCTGAAACTCCTTTCGATATAAGGCAAACTATCCTTTCCGATTTTGAACTGACACTCAAAATCTTAAGCATTGAAGCTTTCAGTCAATTGAGGTACCACTTGTTTCTTACGTGAAACGGCACCAGCAAGGAAGGCGTGGTTGTCTGCAAGTTTAAAGTTGAAAGCTGCTTCAACCTTGCCCATATTAGCACCAAGTGCTAGGATTTCTGAGTTTGAGTTGACGATGTCTGTAATCATCAAGACAAAGTCAGAGTAGCCGTTTGCTGTGTTGGCAGCTTGCATTGCAGCTTCAATTTCTGCTTGGCGTTCCAATACTTCCGCGATGTCCACTGTGTTTACTTGGGCAACACGGACATTATTTCCATTGAGTTCAAAAGTCTTAGCATCGATGTCAATCAATTCGTCAGCAGATTTGCTAGCCAAGTTTGTACCAGCTTTCAGCATAGCCAAGCCATACTCTTCCAAGTTTACACCAGCCAATTCAGCCAATTCAGGAGCAATAATCTTATCTGTTGGATGTGTTGTTGGTGATTTCAAAAGAAGGGTATCTGAAATCAAACCTGAAAGCATCAAACCAGCAATCTCTTTAGGCACAGCTACACCATGTTCTTTGAACATACGATAAACGATTGAAGACGCTGAACCAACTGGCTCCAAACGCATGTAGAGTGGGCTTGCAGTTTCAAAGTTAGCCACACGGTGGTGGTCTACAACACCATAAACTTCTACTTCAGCGATATCTGATACAGATTGTTGGAATTCATTGTGGTCAGTCAAGATAACTTGCTCTGCTCCTTCTGCTTTGGCAGAAGTAATAACACGCGGTGCTTCTACACCAAAATAGTTCAAGACAAAGGCTGTTTCTTCATTTGGAGTTCCAAGAGCAACAGCTTCCGTATCCAAACCGTAAGCTTCTTTTGCAAGGTAGGCAAAGGCTACAGATGACCCGATGGCATCTGAGTCTGGATTTTGGTGACCAAATACTAGAATCTTAGACATGATAATACCTCATTTTGTTTATTCTCTTTATTGTAGCATTTTTTTCGCTTTTTGACAAAAGTAAGAGGAGTCAAAGGACTCCCCGCTACTCTTCAAAATAACTGAGTAAATTTCTATCTTGATTTTCAGATAAAAATCTTTCCTTCTGTGGTCGTTTCTTACGCTTGAGAAGGGCTTCTGCCGACATGGCTTCTTCCTTACTGGCAAAACCTTGAGCATAGATGAGTTTGACTGGCAAGCGTACTCGTGTGTATTTGGCTCCCTTCCCACTATTATGGACAGCGAGGCGTCTCTTCACATCAGTCGTATAGCCTGTATAGTAGGATCCGTCACGGCACTCCAGCACATACATATAAGCCTTATAATCCATAATAAATCTCTTCGAGTTCCGGCGTATAAGAGCCATCATCATTGTGAACAATGAGAGGTGGTAAGACCTTAAAGCCACTTGTTGAACCATCCTTGATAGCTTCAATCAAGAGCATATTGGCTTCCTTTTCCTTTTTTGGATAGACAAATTGCAGACGCTTAGGGGCTAGATTATGCCGTTGTAACGTATCCAAAATATCCAGAAGTCGATCAGGACGATGAACCATGGCCAAACGCCCATTAGATTTGAGAATACTCTGGGCACTACGACAGATTTCCTGCAAATTGGTCGTGATTTCATGTCGCGCCAAGAGATAATGTTCACTCTCGTTCAGGTTTGAATGAGGATCCACCTTGAAATAGGGCGGATTACACAAAATCATATCCACCTTACTTCCCTGGATATAAGCAGGCATATTTTTCAAATCATCACAGATGACCTCCATCTGCTCTTCCAAACCATTCAAACGGACAGAGCGTTCAGCCATATCCGCCAAACGCTCCTGAATCTCAACAGCCAAAATCTGTGCCTGAGTACGAGTGCTAGCAAATAGCCCCACCGCTCCATTCCCAGCGCAGAAATCCACTATCAAGCCCTTTTTAGGAAAACGTGGAAAACGTGACAAGAGAACACTATCCACCGAATAGCTAAAAACCTCTCTATTTTGAATGATTTTAATATCTGTTGAGAAGAGCTGGTTAATGCGCTCTCCTGATTTTAATAATTGTTCTTCTTCCATGGTCCTATTATAGCAAATTTATATTAACATTACAAAAAATATAAAACTCTAAACTACTTCTTCTTTTTTAAATGGTGCAGGGCTTCTCCAGTCCAGATTGGTAACATTCGTCGAAAGGGAGCAAAACCGTAGTTAAAGCGGTCGCTTGAAAAGCGTCTCCGTCTAGGAAACTGGTACTTTTCTTCCTCCAAAGTGCGGATAGAAAGACTGGCTTTCCCCGTAAATTCATCTAAATCCACTACCTGAACTTGAACCTCTTCATCGACTTTCAAGGTTTCATGAATATTTTCAATAAATCCTGTCCGAATTTCTGAAATGTGAATCAGCCCCGTATCACCCGTCTCTAACTCAACAAAGGCACCGTAGGGCTGAATCCCTGTAATACGCCCCTTTAGCTTATCACCGATTTTCATCTTAGTCCTCGATTTCAATAGTTTCAATTACAACATCTTCAACTGGCTTGTCCATAGCTCCTGTCTCAACAGCAGCAATGGCATCCAAGACAGCGTAAGATGCTTCATCAGCTAACTGACCAAAAACCGTGTGACGGCGGTCTAGGTGAGGTGTCCCACCTTGATTGGCATAGATTTCTGCAATCGGTTCTGGCCAACCACCACGAGTAATTTCTTTCTTCGAATAAGGTAGGTGTTGGTTTTGCACGATAAAGAACTGGCTGCCGTTGGTATTTGGACCAGCATTTGCCATGGAAAGAGCACCACGGATATTGTAAAGCTCTTCTGAGAATTCATCCTCAAAAGATTCGCCGTAGATTGACTCGCCACCCATACCAGTTCCAGTTGGGTCTCCACCTTGGATCATAAAGTCCTTGATAATACGGTGGAAAATGACACCATCATAGTAGCCATCTTTTGAAAGAGATACAAAGTTAGCCACTGTTTTAGGAGCATGTTCAGGGAAAAGCTTGATACGTAAGTC
This sequence comes from Streptococcus sp. 3167, assembly GCF_013277175.1. Lineage (NCBI taxonomy): Bacteria > Bacillati > Bacillota > Bacilli > Lactobacillales > Streptococcaceae > Streptococcus > Streptococcus sp. 3167. Next base: position 22,809 of record NZ_VMML01000055.1, read on the forward strand.
TCCGTGATTGGTCTTAATAGTCGCAAGAGGACCTTCTACTGTTTCAATGTCTACTTGTGGAAAATGCAATTCTTTTTCTACCATACCAAATACTTCTAAGGCAGCAAAAATGCCATCTTCTTCTAATGTTTTTGTAATATAATCTGCTTTTTCTTTGATTTTATCATGAGAAATTCCCATGGCAACGCTGATTCCAGCATAATCAAAGAGTTCCAAGTCATTGAGACCATCTCCAAAAACCATGACCTTCTCTGGTTTCAAGCCAAGGTGTTCCACAACCTTTTCCACCCCCGTCGCTTTGGAGCCTGAAATCGGCACAATATCAGACGAATGTTGATGCCAACGAACCATGCGAAGTTTGTCTGAGAGACTGTCAGGCAAGTGCAAGTCATCTCCCTTATCTTCAAAAGTCCACATCTGATAGATATCTTCTTTTTCATGGAAATCGGGATCTACATCTAAGTCGGGATAAATTGGATTGATAGCTTCACTCATCATATCGGTGCGAGTCGACAACTTGGCATCATGACTCCCAACCAAGCCATACTCAATTCCTTCTTGCTTAGCCCAAGAGATATACTCCTCAACATCTGACTTTTCAATCTGATGCTGATAAATGACCTGACCTTTTTTATCTTCGATATAAGCCCCATTCAAAGTTACAAAAAAGTCAGGCTTGAGATCACGAATCTCTGGAACAACACCAAAAATGCCACGTCCAGAGGCGATTCCTGTTAAAATTCCTTTTTCACGCAACTGTTTAAAAACAGTGGGAATTGTAGTTGGAATAAACCCTGTCTTTGAATTCCGCAATGTATCATCAATATCAAAAAAGACAATCTTAATCTTTTTTGCCTTGTATCTTAATTTGGCATCCATCTCACTACCTCTTTCAATCTAACTCTTTCCATTATACCATAAAGTAGCTAAATCCCCTATTTTCAAAGAAATTCGCCATCTCTTATTCGAACTTCTTTGATAAGTACAGAACTAAATCATCATTATTTTGAATAGTAGCATTCATTTCCAAGGGTTGATTTCGATACCAGACACCTGTCCCATCTGGAATGTAGCCCCGTCTGATATACAATCTCTGGGCAGGTCCATAGCCTGAGTGCAAACCTACACCCAACGTCACTTTGTCTGAAAAAAACTTAACTCGATTTTCTGCCTCTTCTAGCAGTTGACTCCCAATCCCTTGATTTCGAAAAGGCTCAAACACATTAAAATCTGATAATTCTGGATAGACTTCTGCAAAAGGACCATGTTTAGCAGAGGGCAAAATGGTAACGTAGCCCGCTACAGCACCATCAATCTCTGCAACTAAGACTTCTCTCTCCCCACTTTCCTGTTCCAGAAAATATCTAGCCAAAATTTCCTCTCTACCAGGCCAACCTTGATTCATAAATCCATGAGATAAGGATTCAATATCAGACTTAATCATATTTCTAATCGTACAATTCATCTTTGACTTACCCACCTTTACTCTTTCTATTACTATTATAGCACGCCAAGGTCAGAAAAAAACTATCTCGTGAAAAAAGACCCGTCGGGGTCTTAATTCACTTTCTTGTTTTCAAGCTCATGAAAAAGAGGTCCACTGGACCTGAAAAAAAGACCCAACCGGGTCTTTTCTTTAATCTTCGTTTACGAAAGGCATCAAAGCCATTACGCGAGCGCGTTTGATAGCTGTTGTTACTTTACGTTGGTTTTTAGCTGAAGTTCCTGTTACACGACGAGGAAGGATTTTCCCACGTTCTGAAACGAAACGGCTAAGAAGCTCAGTATCTTTGTAATCAACATATTCAATTTTGTTTGCTGCGATGTAATCAACTTTTTTACGGCGTTTGAATCCGCCACGACGTTGTTGAGCCATGTTTTTTCTCCTTTATAATTTTAGTTGTCCATTAGAATGGTAAATCATCATCTGAAATATCCAATGGATTTGTTGCTCCAAATGGATTTTCATCACGTGAAAAGTCTGGCACTGAATTTGTAGGTGCTGAATAGTTTGCAGTTGGGGCAGAGTAAGCTCCACCTGTATGACCTTCACGCACACTACGGCTTTCCAACATTTGGAAATTCTCAGCCACGACTTCTGTCACGTAGACACGTTGTCCTTGCTGGTTATCGTAACTACGAGTCTGGATACGGCCTGTCACCCCGATAAGTGAGCCTTTTTTAGCCCAGTTAGCAAGGTTTTCAGCCTGTTGGCGCCACATAACGACATTGATAAAATCAGCCTCACGTTCGCCATTTTGACTCTTAAATGTACGGTTTACTGCAAGAGTAAAAGTCGCAACTGCTACATTTGATGGGGTATAACGCAACTCAGCGTCACGTGTCATACGCCCTACAAGTACAACATTGTTAATCATAGTTTACCTTCTTACGCGTCAGTTTTGACGATCATGTGACGAAGAATGTCAGCGTTGATTTTTGAAAGACGGTCAAACTCTTTAAGAGCTGCATCGTCGTTTGCTTCAACGTTAACGATGTGGTAAAGTCCTTCACGGAAATCTTTGATTTCGTATGCAAGACGACGTTTTTCCCAAGTTTTTGATTCAACAACAGTTGCACCGTTGTCAGTCAAAATAGAGTCAAAACGTGCTACCAAAGCGTTTTTAGCTTCTTCTTCAATGTTTGGACGAATGATATAAAGAATTTCGTATTTAGCCATTGATATGTTCCTCCTTTTGGTCTAATGACCCCAAGACTTTGCAAGGGGTAAGTGAGGTTCGCTCACAATAAACTATTATACTAGAAAAAAATTTTTTACGCAAGTAAAAACTCTGGAATTCGAAAAAACGCCACATGGGCGTTTTCCTGTTCTTATGGTTTAATACGGTGTAACATACGTGGGAATGGAATGGCTTCACGGATATGTTTTGTTCCTGCTGCGAAGGTTACCATACGCTCGATACCGATACCAAATCCACCGTGTGGAACTGTACCGTATTTACGAAGGTCAAGGTAGAATTCATACTCTGTACGGTCCATGCCAAGTTCATCCATCTTAGCGACAAGGGAATCATAGTCTTCCTCACGCATAGAACCACCGATGATTTCTCCGTAACCTTCTGGAGCAAGCAAGTCTGCACAAAGCACGCGCTCTGGATTTCCAGGAACTGGTTTCATATAGAAGGCCTTGATGGCTGCTGGGTAGTTCGTGACAAAAGTTGGCACACCAAAGTGGTTTGAAATCCAAGTTTCATGTGGTGAACCAAAGTCATCACCATGCTCAAGATGTTCGTAGTCAGCGTCTTCATCATTCTCATGTTCTTGCAAGAGGTCAATGGCTTGATCGTAAGTGATACGTTTGAATGGCTCTGCAATGTAGCGTTTCAAGAGCTCTGTATCACGTTCCAAGGTTTCCAAGGCTTGAGGCGCACGGTCAAGAACACCTTGTAGAAGAGCTTTCACATAAGCTTCTTGCAAGTCAAGCGACTCATCATGTGTCAAGTATGAGTACTCTGCATCCATCATCCAGAACTCGGTCAAGTGACGGCGCGTTTTTGATTTTTCAGCACGGAAAACTGGACCAAAGTCAAAGACACGACCAAGAGCCATAGCACCTGCTTCTAGGTAAAGCTGACCTGATTGGCTCAAGTAGGCTGGCGTTCCGAAGTAGTCCGTTTCAAAGAGTTCTGTTGAATCTTCTGCCGCATTTCCTGAAAGAATTGGGCTGTCAAATTTCATGAAACCGTTCTTGTCAAAGAACTCATAAGTTGCATGGATAATAGCGTTACGGATTTGCATCACGGCCACTTGCTTACGAGAACGGAGCCACAAGTGACGGTTGTCCATCAAAAAGTCTGTACCGTGTTCTTTTGGTGTGATTGGGTAGTCTTGAGATTCACCGATCACTTCGATGTCTGTGATGTCCAACTCATAGCCAAATTTAGAACGTTCGTCCTCTTTGACAATACCTGTCACATAAACAGACGTTTCTTGGCTCAAGCGTTTGATGACATCAAACTTCTCAAGTCCTACTTCTTCACCAAATTTTTCGACAAAGTTTGGTTTAAAAGCCACACCTTGGAAGAAGGCTGTTCCATCACGCAATTGCAAGAAGGCAATTTTCCCTTTTCCTGATTTGTTGGCAACCCAAGCGCCAATCGTCACTTCCTGACCAACATAGTCTTTTACATCAATAATCGTTACACGTTTTGTCATTATTTTTCCTTTTTCTTTTTTATTCTTTATGGCAAACCACTTCTATATTGTTCCCATCTGGGTCAATCACAAAAGCAGCGTAGTAAATCGGATGCTCACTGCGATAATCAGGAGCCCCATTGTCTCGCCCACCTGCCTCTAAACCAGCCTCATAACAAGCCTGAACTTCTTCCTTATTTTCTGCTAAAAAAGCAAAGTGAATAGGATCTTGTGTCCCCTGAGCCAGCCAAAAATCACCACCAGGATGAGGGCTGTTCGGGGCAAGAAAACTGATTAGAGAACTAGTCTTAAAAGCCAATTTATAGCCCAAAGGAGCGAGAAAACTCTTATAAAATCCTTCTGAAATTTGTAAATCCTTTACCTTAATCTCAAAATGATCAATCATTCTCACTACCCATAAATGCTTTCAAGCGTTTAACTGCTTCTTTAAGCGTGTCTAGGTCTGTCGCATAGCTGAGGCGGACATTTTCTGGTGCTCCGAATCCTGCTCCTGTTACCAAGGCCACTTCGGCTTCTTCTAGGATAGCGGTTGTAAAATCTGTCACATCTGTATAGCCTTTCATCTCCATAGCTTTTTTGACATTTGGGAAGAGATAGAAAGCTCCTTGCGGTTTGAGCACTTCAAATCCTGGCACCTCAGCAAGAAGGGGATAGATGGTATTGAGACGTTCCTCAAAAGCCTGACGCATGCTTTCTACAGTATCTTGCTCACCTGATAGAGCCTCAACTGCTGCATACTGGGCTACTGCTGACGGATTCGAAGTTGTTTGACCTGCAATCTTGGACATGGCAGCAATAATGTTTGCTTCTCCAACGGCATAGCCAATCCGCCAACCTGTCATGGCATAGATTTTAGACACACCATTGATGACCACTGTTTGCTTGCGAATTGCCTCAGATAGGCTAGAAATCGGTGTGAACTCATGACCATTATAGACCAAGCGCCCATAGATATCATCTGCTAGAATGAGAATATCCTTTTCTACAGCCCAGTTTCCGATTGCCAAGAGTTCCTCACGGGTGTAAATCATACCTGTCGGATTGGATGGCGAATTCAGCACCAAAACCTTGGTCTTGTCTGTGCGAGCTGCTTCTAACTGCTCTACGGTCACCTTAAAGTGATTATCTTCCTTAGCAGGAACAAAGACTGGCACACCTTCTGCCATCTTGACCTGGTCTCCATAGCTTACCCAGTAGGGGGTTGGGATGATAACTTCATCACCTGGATTGACCACAGCCATAAAGAAGGTATAGAGAGAATATTTGGCTCCAGCAGCGACTGTCACTTGATTTGGCGCTACAGAATAGCCGTAAAAGCGTTCAAAGTAAGTATTGACCGCTGCCTTGAGCTCTGGCAGGCCTGAGGTTACTGTATAAAAAGAAGCACGCCCATCTCGAATCGATGCAATGGCGGCATCTTGGATATTTTTTGGAGTAGTGAAATCTGGCTCACCCAAGGTTAGAGACAGGATATCTCTTCCCTCAGACTTGAGTGCTTTGGCACGAGCTCCAGCAGCCAAGGTCACACTTTCTTCCATTTCTAAAACACGGTTGGATAGTTTCATAGGCCCTCCTTATTGACCAATACTCCTGTTTCAAAATCTACTAGATAAAAATCAGAGCCTGACTTGACTTCCCAGATTGGTTTGTCTTGATAACGGCCAAAGGTAATCTTGTCAATCTCGCCAGCTCCTTTTTCCTTCGAAACAGCTTCTGCTTTTTCTTGTGAAACACCTTGATTTAGCTGATAAACGTAAATATTGTGGTCATCTTTTCCAATCAGGACAGCAAGTGCTTCTTGTTTTTTATTACGGCCAAGAACGCTATAATAGGATTCCAAGCCATTGTATAAGTCAACCTGATCAGCCTGCTCTAATCCTGCATACTGCTGAGCTAATTTTTCTCCTTCACTTTTAGCTGTTTGATAAGGTTTCATACTCAGAAACACTAGATACAGAAAGGAAGCACTGATAACCACAAACAAAATCGTCATCCCTAGACCATACTGCCACAGTAGATTATTTTTTGCTTTTTTTGTCTTTTTTTTCACTCGTCTATTTTACCATCTATTGGGCTTTATTACAAGTGAATGCAAGAACAATCGCACTTTATTTCTTCCTTCAAACAAAACCGATTTTGAAAGTGAAACAGTTCTTACTTTTTCAGTCACAAATGACTAGAGTTTCCGAAATTTTACAATTTTCAAATAAACTCTGAGCAAATTTCTTGCAAGTTGTTTTGCTTTGTTGTAATATATTTTATAACAACGAGAAAATTCTCGTAAATTTAAGAAAAAGGAGACACATCATGTCTAAAAAAGTATTATTTATCGTCGGATCACTACGCCAAGGTTCTTTCAACCACCAAATGGCGCTCGAAGCTGAGAAAGCACTTGCTGGTAAAGCGGAAGTTAGCTACCTTGATTATTCAGCCCTTCCTCTCTTCAGCCAAGATTTGGAAGTTCCAACTCATCCAGCTGTAGCTACTGCTCGTGAAGCGGTTCTCGCTGCGGATGCTATCTGGATCTTCTCTCCAGTCTACAACTTCTCTATCCCTGGAACAGTAAAAAACTTGCTTGACTGGCTATCTCGCGCCCTTGACTTGTCTGATACACGTGGCGCTTCTGCCCTTCAAGACAAGTTTGTCACCGTATCATCTGTAGCCAATGCCGGTCACGATCAACTTTTCGCTATTTACAAAGACCTCTTGCCATTTATCCGTACACAAATCGTTGGTGATTTCACTGCTGCACGTGTCAATGACTCTGCTTGGGCAGACGGAAAATTGGTTCTTGAAGAAACAGTCCTAAACTCACTTGAAAAACAAGCGGAAGACTTGGTCAATGCGATCAAGTAACTAACATAATAAAAGCGAACAAGACTACTTTTCTGACACTCAGAAGACTAGCTTGTTCGCTTTTTTTCTCATTTATAAACTAAAATAGCTGATGATACATATTGCCAAATACAAAATATCTGATTTCTATACTTCCTTAACAAAAACCAATTCCTGTGGCTGGGACAGATCTTCTCGGTAGGTAAATCCTGCAAAGCTTAAGCGACTAGCTTCCTCCACCGTCTGTACTTGATTTTCTATCAGGGCTGTCAGGAAGGCACCACGCGCTTTCTTGGAAATGGTTGAGTGAATTTTCAGCTGACCGCCTCTATCCTCCATAAATTTGAAGATCACCATTTTTTCTCTGATTTCCTTAGAAAATACCGTCTCAAACTCGGACGACAAGAGGGAGAAAATCACTTCTTCCTGCTTCACAGCTTCATCATAGGCTGCCTTCCAATGACTCTTTAAAGTCTTACCAGCGACTTTTAACTTCATCAAAAAGTCCAAACGGTGAGGGGCCATAGATGACAAGGCTGGAACGACACCGTACAAAGCCGAAGTAATAAAGACATGATTTTCAAGATAGGCTTGTTCCGCCTCGGTCAACTTATCTCGCTTGATATGGCGGTACATAAGCCCATCAAAAAGTTTAAGAGCTGGGTAGTGTTGAGCAGTTTGCCTTTTCAAAGCTTGGATATTTTGACATTCTTCCGCAGCCTTCTCGGCTGATACCTTATAAAAACTCTCCAATTGACTAGCAGAATAGAGGGCCAAGGCATCCAGCACGGCCTGACTTTCTGGTATTAAAGGTGTTGCCTCGATACTCGGCAAGTCTGTGTTCATTTCTTTTGCTGTAGGGATTAAAATTTTCATATTGATAGTGTAGCATATTTTTTAGCCACAACCAAGAAATTCATCTGATACTCAATGAAAATCAAAGAGCAAACTAGGAAGCTAGCCGCAGGCTGTACTTGAGTACGGCAAGGCGAAGCTGACGCGGTTTGAAGAGATTTTCGAAGAGTATGAAAAACCTCGGTTTGACCGAGGCTTCTCTATTTATTTGGGCCATCCTAACCAGATAGCCACGAGAACAAGGGCTGCGCCAGCTAAACTTGTTAAGATAGATAAGAATTTATCTTTTTTCTCCTTGAACTGAGAAAAACCTATCTTCAAAGCGAGCAGTCCAAGTAGCATTGAAGCAAGCATCAAATAAAAACCCATTTCTTTGTCCTCCATTAGTCTTAATTTATTTTATTATAACATATATTTCTTAAATAAACCTTTTTTATACTCAATGAAAATCAAAGAACAAACTAGGAAACTAGCCGCAGGTTGCTCAAAGCACAGCTTTGAGGTTGCAGATAAAGTTGACGTGGTTTGAAGAGATTTTCGCAGAGTATTACTGTACTTTAAAGGTCTTGAGATAGCTGTCTTTTCCTACTTGACCTTCGAAGGTTCTACCATTTTCAAGGTAAGGAAGGTCATCTGATACTGAGGCCTTAACCTTGTAAATCTTGCCATCAACTTTAAAGAAGTAGACGGTGTCGCCCTTGATAACAGCTGATTTGAGGTCTGCTACTACTCCCTTGATGCTTTCTGTCGTTGCATTGTCAATTTCAAGGTCGTTTTTATTGGCATACTTGCTGAGCATCTCTTCCACTGTAGTAGCTACGATAACATTTTGGTACTCGACTGCGTCTACTAGAGCATACTCTTTGACCAAGCCAGCATTGTCCTTCAAACCCATGATGTAGAAAGGCTTGTCATTGAGGTTGATGAGGATTGGGAAGGTTGCTTTGTAGGATTTCTCCTGAACAGCACCTTCTGCTGATTCACGGGCTGATTCTTCTGTCGCAGAAGCCAAGCTATACTTAGTAATTTCTCCTGTTCGCATATTTTCAAGGATGAAACCAAGATTACTCTCATCCGCATTAGCCGACGTCACACCTGTGTAGAGATAGATGTCATTACCGATAGACAAGTAATTATAGCCATTGGTAGTCTGGGTCACATTTTTCTTGGAAATCATGGCATTCAAGAAACCGTCCTTGTACTTGCCGTTGTAGTTGATTTGCTCAATGGTTTCCTCTGCTGGATAGATCCTATCCACCCATTCTGGAACATCTGATAAGCTGTATTCCTTGGTTTCTCCATTTGTAGCATCCAAGATAATGACTGAAGCAGGACGAGGAACCGCAAGTCCAAATTGCTTTTGGTAAACCGTTGCTACATAGAAAGGATTGCCCTCATCGTCCACCTCAAAAGATGGAGTTTTAAAGATTTTGGTCGGGTACTTCAAGCGCAGGTGACGTTTGACATCACGGTTAAAATACTCCGAGTCTGAATACTTGATTGGTGTCTTCAAGTCCACCAAATCCGCATTTCCAGTTACCATGTCCACCTTGATATACTCACCGATTCCCTTAGCTTGATTGTTAAACCACTTGATAGGGTCTGCGTATTCTAGTGGCGTCACTCGATAAGGTTTCCCATCAATTGTCAATTGGGTATAGGTATCTGCCGCTACGTACTGCGACACCTTATCTGTTAGGGAACCCAAGTAGCGGTCACCAATTTTTTCAGCAGTACTTCTATCTAAGATAGGAACCTTACTGGTGTCACTCTTAGGAAATTCAGTAAAGTCTTTTTCCGTAACCGTGACTACATTGGCATAATTTTTAGCCTGAAACATGCTGGAAGTTACCAAGGAAACCAAAGCTGCCAAGAGAAGAATTCCTCCAATCGAAGCTAACAGAATTTTCCCTAACCGATTGATTTTGAAACCCTCAAGATTTAAGGCAGCTTCCGCCTTACCGTGGCGCACATGAACCGTTTTGACAAGGTTTATCCCCTTGCCAAAGCCAAATAAGATTGCCACAACTAACAAATGCCCACAGAGGAAGAAGAGAAATTCCCAGCTGGTCAGGTTAAGGGGCGGTAAAAAGATATACCAGGTCGTTGCGATAAAAATAAGTTCAAAGACTATTCGTTTCATTTGCTTTCCTCCTAAATGATTCGTCCTTCCAAGTGATCCAGCTCATGCTGGCAAATCTGAGCTGGGAAGCCTGTCAAGGTAATGGTCTGTTCCTGCCACTTGCTGTCACGATAGGCAAGCCTTATGGTTTCATAACGCTTAGTTGATCTCACACCTACCAAGGACAAACAGCCTTCTTCTGCCTCATAGGATCCTTCAAAGGACAGAAGCACTGGGTTAAACATGACCACGGGAACCAAGCCAAGATTAAAGATAATCACGCGCTTTTGCACCCCAATCATATTGGCAGCTAGACCAATGCAGGTCTCACGATTTGCTAAGAGTGTATCCTGCAAATCTCTGGCAAGATAAAGGTCTTCCTGACTTGCCGGCTGAGATACCTGAGATAAAAACAAAATATCTTTTACAATTTTCTTTTCCACTTCCTCACACTCCTCTTGTTTTTTACTATATTATAACAATTATAGCACAAAAGCCGATAACTGCAAGCCCTTTCCCTCAACTGTAGCAAAAAGCCATCCGAAGATGACTTTTTTGCTACTTATACTCAATGAAAATCAAAAAGCAAACTAGGAAGCTAGCACAGGTTGCTCAAAACACTNNTATATACGGCAAGGCGACGCTGACGTGGTTTGAAGAGATTTTCAAAGAGTATTAATTTCTTTATAAATTACTTCCATCCCACGCTTAACAGCTGGACGATTGGCAATTTTTTCTGCCCATTTTACTAAATTCTGGTAACTTGAGGCATCCAAGAATTTTGCAGAACCTTGGTAAAGTTTTCCTTGAACTAACTGTCCATACCAAGACCAGATGGCAATATCTGCAATCGTATAGTCATTGCCTGCAATATAAGGTTTCTGAGTCAATTCCTTATCCAATAAATCCAACTGGCGTTTCACTTCCATCGTAAAACGGTTAATAGGATATTCCAATTTTTCAGGGGCATAATTAAAGAAATGTCCAAATCCCCCACCTAGAAAAGGTGCAGCCCCAGCTTGCCAGAATAGCCAATTCAAAACTTCTACCTTTTCCACAGGATTACTTGGTAGAAAGGCTCCAAATTTCTCAGCAAGATAAAGGAGAATATGAGCAGATTCAAAGACTCTTACTTCTTCAGTTCCTGACTGGTCCAACAAGGCTGGAATCTTGGAATTTGGATTGAGCTTTACGAAGTCTGAACCAAATTGATCCCCATCCATGATAGCAATCTTATACAAGTCGTAAGCCGTTTCCTTAAAACCAGCCTCTAGTAATTCTTCCAATAAGATAGTGACCTTCACACCATTTGGTGTTCCCAGTGAATAAAGCTGAAAAGCTTGTTCTCCTTTTGGCAAGTTTTGTTCGAAACGGGCACCTGCTGTTGGTTTATTTAAGCCCGTAAAGGCTCCTTGATTACTAGCTTCATCCTGCCATACGGTCGGTAATTGATATGCTGACATCCGAAACCTCCCTTAAATCGCATTCTTGTCAAAACCGAGTTTGCGTTGAATAAACTTAACGATTTCGACGATGATAATCATTGAGAAGCTTCCAGCCATAACAATTCCCCATTGTGACAAGTCTAGTTTGGTTACGTGGAAGATTCCTTCAAGCGGTTCTACAACGATTGTTGCCATGAGAAGGATAAAGGATACCAAGATGGACCAGTTAAAGGTCTTAGACTTGAATGGGCCAACTGTCAAGATGGATTGGTAGACAGACTTGACATTGTAGGCATGGAAGAGCTGAATCAAACCAAGGGTTGCAAAGGCCATCGTTAGGGCATCTGCATGAATAGCATGATTGTCACCCACATGAACTGGGTAAGCAATCGCAAGGCCATAAACACTCATAACAAGAGCTGCTTGGAGTACACCTTGATAAATGATAGAACTCAAAACACCACCTGAGAAGAAGCTTGCCTTGCGTCCACGTGGTTTATGATTCATGACACCAGGCTCCGCAGGTTCAACACCAAGAGCGATAGCTGGGAAGGTATCCGTTACCAAGTTGATCCACAAAAGATGAACCGGCTGTAAGACATCCCAACCAAACAAGGTTGATAGGAAGATGGTTAATACTTCAGCAGTATTGGCAGAAAGTAGGTACTGAATAGTCTTTTGAATGTTTGAGAAGACCTTACGTCCTTCTTCCACTGCGACGATAATAGTCGCAAAGTTATCATCTGCAAGAATCATATCAGAAGCCCCCTTAGAAACCTCTGTACCAGTGATTCCCATACCGATACCGATGTCTGCTGTTTTCAGAGCTGGGGCATCATTGACACCGTCACCTGTCATGGCAACGACCTTACCTTGTTTTTGCCAAGCCTTGACGATACGAACCTTGTGCTCTGGAGACACACGGGCATAAACAGAGTATTGACCAACAACTTTTTCAAAGTCTTCATCAGATAATTCGTTGAGCTCAGCACCAGTTAAAACGTGGTCTTCTGTATCGTTTGCATCAATGATTCCCAAACGTTTGGCAATAGCTTCTGCGGTGTCTTGGTGGTCACCTGTAATCATGATTGGACGAATTCCAGCTTCCTTAGCCACACGAACAGCCTCAGCGGCTTCAGGACGTTCAGGATCAATCATCCCAATCAAACCAGTGAAGATTAAATTATTTTCCAGCTCTTCAGAAGTGAGGTTTTCTGGAATGCTATCGATAATCTTATACGCACCTGCAAGGACACGCAAGGCTTGGTGGGCCATTTCAGAATTGTTTGTATGAATGAGGTTTGTGACCTTCTCATCAATCGGAGCAATATCCCCAGCCTTATCACGAAGAACACAACGTTTCAAGAGTTGGTCTGGCGCACCTTTAACAGCTACGAGGAAGCGTCCATCTGCAAGTGGATGAACTGTTGACATGAGCTTACGGTCAGAGTCAAATGGCAACTCCGCCATACGAGGATATTTGTCTAAAAATTCTTTGACATCGTAGCCCTTGTCCAAGGCATACTGGATAAAGGCTGTTTCGGTTGGATCACCAATCAGGTTGCCTTCCACATCGATTTTCGTATCATTGGCCAAGACAACTGAACGAAGGAGGGGCATTTCAAGACCCAGTTCAATGTCATCAGCTGAGTCATGTAGGACTGCATCGTAGAAGATTTTTTCAACTGTCATCTTGTTCATGGTCAGCGTACCAGTCTTATCAGAAGCGATGATTTCAGTTGAACCAAGTGTTTCAACTGCTGGCAACTTACGAACGATGGAATGTCGTTTGGCTAAAACTTGAGTACCAAGGGAAAGAACGATGGTCACGATAGCAGGAAGTCCTTCTGGAATGGCTGCAACGGCAAGGGCAACAGAAGTCAACAACTCACCAAGTGGATCCTTCCCTTGAATGAAGACACCCACTACAAAAGTAACAAGGGCAATGACCAAGATTGCATAGGTCAAGACCTTAGAAAGGTTGTTCAAGTTTTGTTTGAGGGGTGTATCCGTCTCATCAGCGTCTTGAAGCATGCCCGCGATATGACCAACTTCCGTGTACATACCTGTATTGACAACAACTCCCATCCCACGACCGTAGGTTACGTTTGAGTTTTGGAAGGCCATATTGACACGGTCACCAATACCAGCATCTGTCGCAAGCTCGACTGTCAAGTCTTTTTCAACCGGTACAGACTCACCTGTCAGAGCAGCCTCTTCGATCTTAAGAGAGTTGGCTTCTAGCAAACGTAGGTCTGCTGGTACTACGTCACCAGCTTCAAGGGCAACGATATCGCCTGGTACCAATTCTTTAGAGTCAATCTCAGCCATGTGCCCATCACGCAGAACGCGGGCAGCTGGACTAGACATGGATTTGAGGGCTTCGATAGCTTCTTCTGCTTTTCCTTCTTGGTAAACACCAAAGGCAGCGTTAATGATAACCACGGCTAAAATGATAATGGCATCTGCGATATCTTCCCCACCAGAAGTCACGACTGACAAGATTGCTGCTGCAACTAGGATGATAATCATCAAATCCTTAAATTGCTCGATGAATTTGACCAGGATTGATCGTTTCTCGCCTTCTTCGAGTTCATTGTGGCCAAATTCGGCAAGGCGCTTTTCCGCCTCACTTGATGACAAACCTTGCTCGGTCGCATCCACAGCCTTCAAGACCTCTTCAGGACTCTGAGTGTAAAACGCTTGGCGTTCTTGTTCTTTTGACATGTGTCTCCTCCTTGACATTGTGTGCAAAACAGACTCTCTTTTCCCTCATCGCATCTTTTCACGACAAACAAAAAGAGACCTGTTAATCATAACAAGTCTCGCTGTTTAAGATAGGGCCGGAAAACATACTTTTCAGTATAAAATTCGGAATGACGACACTATCACAGGTTTCTGCCAGCTACTCCCTTGAGTAGTACTATTATACCAAATTTTGGGGAGTTTTAAAAGAGTAAAAACTACCTTATTTGAATTTTCCCTTGAAAACCAGTATAATGGTAGAATGCTATATGACTAGAAAGGAAGTTGAATGAAGCAATCTATCTCAAATCTCAAGTTAGCTGAACGTGGTGCCATTATCAGTATTTCAACCTACCTGCTCTTGTCTGCAGCGAAATTGGCTACTGGCCATCTTCTTCATTCATCCAGTTTGGTGGCCGATGGTTTCAACAACGTGTCGGACATCATTGGAAATGTGGCCCTCTTGATTGGAATCAGGATGGCACGCCAGCCTGCTGACCGAGACCACCGTTTTGGCCACTGGAAGATTGAGGATTTGGCTAGCTTAATCACTTCCATCATCATGTTCTATGTTGGCTTTGATGTTCTAAGGGATACCATTCAAAAGATTCTCAGTCGGGAAGAAACGGTCATTGATTCTCTGGGTGCAACTCTAGGAATTATGTCTGCAGCGATCATGTTTGTGGTCTATCTCTACAATACTCGCCTCAGTAAGAAATCTAACTCCAAGGCACTAAAGGCTGCCGCCAAGGACAATCTTTCTGACGCTGTTACCTCACTTGGAACCACCATTGCCATCCTAGCTAGTAGTTTCAATTATCCCATTGTGGATAAACTGGTTGCCATTATCATCACTTTCTTTATCTTGAAGACTGCCTATGATATCTTTATCGAGTCTTCCTTTAGTCTTTCGGATGGCTTTGACGACCGTCTGCTTGAGGACTATCAAAAGGCTATCATGGAAATTCCCAAAATCAGCAAGGTCAAATCGCAAAGAGGTCGTACCTACGGTAGCAATATCTACCTTGATATTACGCTAGAGATGAACCCTGACCTGTCTGTTTTTGAGAGTCATGAAATCGCGGATCAGGTCGAGTCTATGCTGGAAGAACGTTTTGGGGTTTTTGATACCGATGTCCATATTGAGCCAGCGCCTATCCCTGAGGATGAAATTTTAGACAATGTCTATAAAAAATTGCTCATGCGTGAACAATTGATTGACCAAGGAAATCAACTGGAAGAACTCTTAGCTGATGATTTTGTCTATATTCGTCAGGATGGAGAACAGATGGATAAAGAGGCTTATAAAGCCGAAAAAGACTTGAATGCTGCTATCAAGGATATACAAATTACTTCTATCAGTCAGAAAACAAAACTCATCTGCTATAAATTGGACGGAATTGTCCATACCAGTATCTGGCGTCGCCATGAAACTTGGCAAAATGTCTTCCACCAGGAAACCAAAAAAGAATAGAGAAATCCTGTCATGAGACGGGATTTTTCTATTCTTCTAGCTATCAAAGTCACTGAGATACTCATAGCGTTCGTATTTTTCAAGGAGTGCTTCGTTTTTCTCATCTAGTTCTTTTTGAAGAGTAGCTAGTTTGCCAAAGTCAGAACCATTGGCCTGCATTTCCTCTTCAATAGCAGCGATACGATTTTCCAAGGCTTCAATATCGCCTTCAATGCTTGCCCACTCCTGCTTTTCTTGGTAGGTCATGCGTTTCTTGTCTTCTCGAACCTTGACCACTTTTTCCTTTTCGGCCTTTTGCACTTGATTGACCATCTCTGTTTCAAAGGCTTTTTCATCAAGATAGTCGGTATAATGACCAAAGAAAGGACGAATCTTGCCATCTTCAAAAGCCAGAATCTTGGTCGCTACCTTATCCAAGAAATAGCGGTCGTGACTAACAGTCAAAACTGGACCAGCAAAGCCTTGCAAGAAATTCTCCAAAACTGTTAAGGTTGCAATGTCCAAATCATTGGTCGGCTCGTCCAAAAGGAGAACATTTGGTTTTTCCAAAAGCAATTTGAGGAGATAAAGACGTTTTTTCTCTCCCCCAGACAATTTCTCAATCAAGGTTCCATGCGTCGAACGTGGGAAAAGGAACTGCTCCAGCAACTCTGCAATCGAAGTCGTAGAACCACCGCTGGTTTTGACCTCTTCTGCCACTTCCTGTAGATAATTGATCACTCGCTTGCTTTCATCCAAGCCCTCAATTTGCTGAGAGAAATAGGCGATGCGAACAGTTTCCCCTATCACAACTTGTCCTGCTGTCGGCTCAAGACTGCCTGCAATCAGGTTGAGCAGGGTTGATTTTCCAACACCGTTGTCCCCAACAATTCCAATACGGTCTTTGGCCTGAACTAAGAGATTAAAATCTTGCAAAATAGGCTTGTTTTCATAGGCGAAGGAAACATCCTGAAACTCGATGACTTTTTTCCCAATCCGACTAGTCTCAAAATTCATGGTCAAGTCTGTCTCAGCAACGCCTACTGAAACATCCTTTTTCAGATCATGGAAACGATTGATACGAGCCTGCTGCTTGGTTGCACGCGCCTGCGGTTGTCTGCGCATCCAGGCCAATTCTTGCTTATAAAGTTGTTCTTTTTTGTGGAGAAGAGCTGCGTCACGCTCATCCTGTTCCGCCTTTAGGCGAACATAGTCCTGATAATTGCCCTGATATTCGGTCAAGCTTGCGCGATCCAATTCGAAAATCCGAGTTGACAAAGCGTCTAGGAAATAACGGTCGTGGGTAATAAAAAGGACGGTCTTCTTAGAATTTTTCAAAAAGAGGGTCAGCCACTCAATAGTCGCAATATCCAGATGGTTGGTCGGCTCATCCAAAAGCAAAAGGTCGTGATTGCCAAGTAAGACTTGTGCCAACTGGATCCGTCTTCTTAGGCCACCTGACAATTCCTCAACAGGAGTAGATAAGTCCTGAATCCCCAGCTTGCTAAGAACCGTCTTGACCTGACTCTCAATTTCCCAAGCTTGGAGAGAGTCCATTTCTGCCATGACACGTTCCAAACGAGCCTGCTTATCCTCACTGTAGTTGAGCATGATCAATTCATACTCACGAATGAGCTGGATTTCCTTGAGGTCGCTGGAGAGAACCGTATCCAAGACCGTCTTGCTATCATCAAAATCAGGATCTTGGGTCAAGTAACCAATCTGGTAATCATTCTTAGCTGAAAAGGGACTGACATCCCCATCAAAGCCAGAAACACCAGAAAGAACATCTAAAAGGGTGGTCTTACCAGTCCCATTGACACCGATTAGACCAATTCTATCCAAGTCATGGATGATAAAGGAAATATCCTTAAAAACGGTCTTGTCACCGACGGATTTACTTAGTTTTTCAACAATAAAATCACTCATTTTTTCTCCCTCAGGTAAGCATGGATGGCTTGACGGTCATTTTCCAATTCTCCATCGACAATGGCATACTCAATCTCTGTTAAAATCTCTCCCAAGTCTGGTCCCGGTTGATAGCCATATTCCTTAATCAAAATGCCACCATTAATCTGAATTTCTTTCTTGTCATGAATGGTCAGACTCTGGTAGGTTTCTGTGATAGCTTGTGGGTTAACTTCTTTTCCTTGGGCCTGACGAAGATTTTCAGCCTGTAAAAGTAAATCCAAGTCAAAGCGATAACAATCGCGCTTCCTCAATTCTCCCTTTTCACGCAAGGCCAAAATAGTCAGCAAATCCTGAACTTGCTTGGCAAACTGACGTGAGGTCTTCCAAGCTTTCAAAAATGGCTGCGCATTTTCAATCTCCAAAGCCCACAGTAGAGCCGCCCAAGCTTGCTCTGAAGATTCAAAGGTGAAATCAGTCTCCAAATCAAACAGTCTGTTAAGTTTGTCTTGGCTAGATGCCAGATCAGGGAGATAGTCATAAGCTTGACTCTCAATCATGGAAGCCAAGCCCCTTCTCCAAAATGGAGCCAGCAAGAGTTTATCAAACTCAACGAAGGTACGCTCCACAGAAATTTTCTCCAAAAGTGGCGTCAATGTCTTCATAGCTTTAAAGGTTTCTGGCTCAAGTTCAAAGCCAAGACTAGCCTGAAAACGGAAACCACGCATAATTCGTAGAGCATCTTCGTTGAAACGCTCACTAGCCACTCCAACCGCTCGTAAGACTTGCTTTTCCAAATCTTCTAAACCATGAAACAAGTCAACAATTTCTCCTGTCTCATCTAAGGCAAAGGCATTGACTGTAAAATCACGGCGCTTAAGGTCTTCTTCTAGCGAGCGAACAAAAGAAACCGCACTGGGTCTGCGATAGTCCACATAGACATCCTCTGTCCGAAAGGTGGTTACCTCATACTCCTCATCACCATCTAAGACCAAGACGGTTCCATGCTCGATTCCGATATCGGCTGTTCGCGGAAAAATCTGCTTGGTCTCTTCTGGATAAGAAGACGTCGCAATATCCACATCATGGATAGGGCGATTGAGAAGGGCATCTCGAACAGAACCTCCAACAAAATAGGCCTCAAAACCTGCTTCTTTAATTTTTTCTAATACTGGTAAAGCCTTCTGAAATTCAGAAGGCATTTGCGTTAATCTCATAATAAGTGTTCTAATCCATAGACAAGCTCATGACGCTTGACAACTTCTTTAATTCCCAAATTCACCCCTGTCATGAAGGAGCTGCGATCATAGGAGTCATGACGGAGCGTCAATCCTTCTCCCTGATTGCCAAAGATGACTTCCTGATGGGCTACCAAGCCTGGTAAACGAACTGAGTGAATCCGCATGCCATCAAAGTCAGCACCACGGGCACCTGCAATCAATTCTTCCTCATCAGGCGCACCTTGCTGAATAGACTCTCGAACTTCTGCCATTAACTCAGCCGTTTTAATAGCTGTTCCACTCGGAGCATCCTTTTTCTTGTCATGATGGAGCTCGATAATCTCCACATTGGGGAAATATTTAGCAGCCTGCCTTGCAAATTGCATAAGCAAGACAGCACCCAAGGCAAAATTTGGAGCGATCAAGCCACCCAAATCTTGGGCACGAGAAAATACTTTTAGCTCTGTAATTTCTTCACTCGTGAAACCAGTCGTTCCAACTACTGGAGCAAAGCCATTTTCAAGAGCAAAGCGTGTATTTTCATAGGCAACAGCTGGAGTTGTAAAATCTACCCAAACATCCGCTTCAAAGCCTGCTAAATCAGCCTTATCCTTGAAAACAGGAATTCCCTGCCATTCTGACTCAGACTCAAAAGGATCCAAAACTGCTACCAAGTCCAAGTCTGGATCAGCCAAGACCATCTGACAAGCAGCTTGACCCATCTTTCCCTTAAAACCAGCAATAATTACTCGAATACTCATCTCTACTCCTGTCTAAGATACAAGGCCTGTAAGAACACAAAGTGAAAATAGGAATTCTGATCAAGAAGTGTCTACTCCTTGGAAGAACTATCTTTTTCACACAGGGTCCCAGGCGTGTTCAATTATCAAGATACAAAGGACCTTAGCTGCCCATGAAAAATAGGGAATGACGCTGACTTGCCACGAAAGGCAAGACAGGCATCTTTTTTCAAGAGGCAGGTAGTCCGTGTTCAATTGCTAAGATACAAGGCATCTTAACTAGTCTAAAAGTGCCAACTAAATCACTGGAATATAACCTAGAGCAATACTTCCTGCTCCTAGGTGGGTTCCAATGACACTACCAAATGTAGCTAGTGAAATATCCGTACCCACTCCAGATTCAATCAAGTGGTGACGCAATTCTTCAGCCTTTTCAGGAGCATTCCCATGAATGACAATGACCCGATATTGGCCTGAAGCCGTTGTTTCCTTGATGATTTCAATCAAGCGCTTGGTTGCTTTCTTTTCCGTACGAACTTTTTCGTAAACTTCAATCACACCTTGATCGTTAAAATAAAGGATTGGCTTAATGCTAAGCAAATTGCCCAAAATGGCAGCCCCATTTGAAAGGCGCCCACCTTTTACCAAATGATCCAGGTCATCTACCATGATAAAAGCTGACGTACGGCTGATTTGAATAGCTAGCTTATCCTGAATGATAGCAAAATCATCGCCCTGATCTCGCCAGTTAAAGACGCTTTCAACCATGATGCCTAGGGGAGCGCTTGTAATCAAAGTGTCTGGGAAAGCAATGGTTAAACCTTCATAGTCATCCACCATATACTGAATATTTTGGTAAAAACCTGAAATTCCAGAAGATAGGAACAGCCCCAAGGCATGTGTATAACCTTGTTCTTTGAGCGAAGTTAAGATCTCATCTAACTTGGCAATACTTGGTTGACTGGTCTTAGGCAATTCAGAAGCCTGAGCCATTTTTGGGTAAAATTCCTCAGCAGTCAGATTGATGCCTTCGACATACTCCTCACCATCAATATTGACAGGAATATCCAAGACATACAAATCTTCTCTTTGCAAGGTCTCTGCACTGAGATAGGCAGAAGAATCTGTGATAACAGCTAGTTTCATATTAGAACTCCAAATTGATTCCTGGTAAGTCTAATGCAATTTCAGTTACTTCGTAAGTCAAACGGTTGAGCATATTCAAACATGGACGAGCCAAAGTTTCCACTTCTTCTTGGCTCAATTCACTTGGTTCATTGACAATACGGCCATCGATATGATTTACCTGTGAAATGGTTCCACTGATGACAAACTTATCAAATACAATCATAAATGTCAAGATGACAATCAAGGAAGTCACTTGATTTTCTTGATTATGTTGGAGCAATTGGAAGTTCACATCCACCTTAGTTTCAGGAGCTCCATTTTCATTTTCCCATTCAAAATTACGCGCATCAAAATGATACTGACTAACAAATTCTTGTTCACGTTTAAGATTCATATCTTTCTCCCTCGGCTACAATATTATAAGCTATTGTACCATAATTTTTTATTTTCATCTAGTTTTCTAAGTTTTAGTCCATCCCAATTTCAGCTCGAACTACGTCTGCGATGGTATCAACATAGTAGTCAACTTCTTCTGTGGTAGGCGCTTCTGCCATAACACGCAAGAGGGGCTCTGTTCCACTTGGGCGTACTAAGATACGACCATTCCCTGCCATTTCTTCTTCCATCTTCTCGATGATAGCCTTGATAGCTGGCACTTCCATAGCCTTTTCCTTCACGGCATTTTCCACTCGGATATTGACTAATTTTTGTGGATAGATGGTTACTTCTGCTGCCAACTCTGACAAGCTCCTACCAGTTTCCTTCATGATTTTTGTCAATTGGACAGCGGATAATTGACCATCACCTGTTGTATTGTAGTCCATCAAGATAACGTGCCCAGATTGTTCACCACCGAGGTTGTAGCCTGATTTTCGCATTTCTTCAACAACGTAGCGGTCGCCAACTGCAGTGACTACCTTGTTAATACCTTCGCGATCCAAGGCCTTGTGGAAACCAAGGTTAGACATCACAGTTGTCACAATTGTATTTTGAGCCAATTGTCCTTTTTCAGAAAGGTATTTCCCAATGATGTACATAATCTTGTCACCATCGACGATGTCGCCATTTTCATCAACAGCAATCAAACGGTCACTGTCTCCATCAAAGGCCAAACCAATAGCTGAGCCGCTTTCTTTGACCACTTCTTGAAGGGTTTCTGGGTGGGTTGAACCAACATTAAGGTTGATGTTAAGACCATCTGGTGTTTCCCCTATAACAGTCAACTGAGCACCAAGGTCTGCAAAGATTTGACGGGCACTTGTAGAAGCTGCACCATTAGCTGTATCCAAGGCAACCTTCATTCCTTCAAGAGGAGTTCCAGTTGAAACAAGGTAGCCTTCATACTTACGCAAGCCTTCTGGATAATCTACCAAGGTTCCCAAGCCTTCTGCACTTGGACGAGGAAGAGTGTCTTCCGCAGCATCTAGCAAGGCTTCAATTTCTGCTTCTTTTTCGTCATCTAGTTTGAAGCCATCACCGCCAAAGAACTTGATTCCATTATCAAGGGCTGGGTTGTGGCTAGCAGAAATCATGACACCGGCGCTTGCTCCCTCAGTTTTTACCAAGTAAGCTACTGCTGGTGTCGCCAGAACACCTAGTTTGTATACGTGAATTCCTACAGATAGAAGACCAGCTACCAAGGCAGATTCTAGCATTTCCCCTGAAATACGTGTGTCACGTCCTATAAAGACTTTCGGTGCTTCCGTTTCATGTTGACTAAGAACATAGCCTCCAAAACGTCCTAGCTTAAAAGCTAATTCTGGAGTAAGTTCCACATTAGCTTCTCCACGGACTCCATCAGTCCCAAAATATTTACCCATTTTTATAAAATCCTTTTTCTATTTTTAATTCGTTTTTGAACTAGTTGCTTTCGTTGACGAAGATGTCTCCGATGAACTGCTTGTAGTTGAATTTGATGTGCTTGAACTTGGTGCTGCTGGTTTTGTAGTTACCTTCATTGTTGTATCAAAGGGAGTGATAACTGTCGGTAAGACAACACCATTGCGGTCGATTGCCTGCAAAGGTACTGAACCACTGTAATTACCTGTTATGTGTTCGCTAGTTGGCAAGACAGCGATAATCTTATCAATTCTATCCAATGTCTCTTGATCACTCGTAATCGACACTTCTTCATCTGACACCGTGACATTTTCAATCTGTACCCGACTATCAATTTGACTAGGGTCAATCTCTGGTACAACCTTTACCTTATCCTTCTGAGCCTTCTTCCCAATCTTGACTGTAATTTTTTGCGGAGTCGCCACAGCGGTCAGCCCATTGGGTAAATCTTCAATGCTCAAAGGAACTTCAATCGTTCCAACACTGGCATCTGTTAGGTCAGCAGTAACCTTGAATTTACGTGTGCTTTCTTGCATTTCACTAGCTAGCGATAGGCGATTTGCACCAGTCAAGACCACTGAGACTTCTGAAGCAAAACCGCTAATAAAATACTCATCACTATTATAGCGTATGTCAATAGGAACATTTGTTACTGTATTCGTATAGGTTTCCGTTTTTACCTGCCTAGCACTGGTACTGTTTTGAAAATTCGTCGCCGTAGCATAGACAAATAAGACACAAGCAAAAAAGAGTGAGGATATGATATATAAACTATTTTTTTTCATGTTTCCATCCTCCTAGCAATCGTTCTTTAAAACTAAGACCCGCTTCCTCTTTTGGAAGTAAGATTTCACGTAATTCTGTTTCAAATTCATCAAGTGTTAGGTTGTGCTTAAAGCTTCCATTATAGGTTATCGAAATTCCTCCCGTTTCCTCTGATACGACAAAAGTCAAGGCATCTGAGACTTCTGATAAACCGATAGCCGCCCGGTGTCTGGTCCCAA
The DNA here is from genome assembly GCF_013277175.1 of Streptococcus sp. 3167. Lineage (NCBI taxonomy): Bacteria > Bacillati > Bacillota > Bacilli > Lactobacillales > Streptococcaceae > Streptococcus > Streptococcus sp. 3167. Next base: position 46,279 of record NZ_VMML01000055.1, read on the forward strand.
ATTCCTTGGAAATCCCTGTGTTTTTTGTCAAGGGCAGATAGGCAGACGTCACAGCAATACGTTCTTCTTTGATAATCACCGCACCATCATGTAGGGGAGTGTTGGGAATAAAAATGTTAATGAGAAGTTCTGCAGAAATCTTAGCATCCAAGGGAATTCCTGTCGAAATATACTCCTGCAAGGTACGTACACGCTGAATAGCAACCAAGGCCCCGATTTTACGAGGACTCATGTATTCAACAGACTTAACAAAGGCACGAATCATCTGTTCCTCAGCACTAATAGGGGCATTGGAAAAGAAATCTGTCGCTCTTCCCAAACGTTCCAAACCAGTCCGAATCTCTGGAGAGAAGATAACAACCGCCGCAATAACCCCATAAGTAATAATTTGATTGATTAACCAAGAAATCGTAGTCAAGCCAATCATATTTGCAAGGATTTGAGCTAAAATAAACACCAAAACTCCACGTACCAAAATCATAATCTTGGTTCCTGCAATAGCTTTTGTAAAATGGTATAAAATATAAGCAACAATCAAAATATCAATTAGATTGATAGCTATCGTCCATGGACTTGCAAACAAACTGGTCCAATATTGCAGATTGGATAATTGTTGAAAATTCATCCCTGATATCCTCCCTATCAAAACACTTTCATCCTATTATACCATTTTCTGGCATTTTTTTCCCTATCCTAGTCCATTTTACATTGAACAAAAATATGATAAAATAAACTGACTAGAAAAAACAAAGGAGAAACTATGTCTCAACTCTATGATATTACCATTGTGGGTGGTGGTCCTGTCGGGCTTTTTGCGGCCTTTTACGCCCACCTACGTCAAGCCAAGGTTCAAATCATTGACTCTCTTCCCCAGCTAGGTGGACAACCTGCTATTCTCTACCCTGAAAAAGAAATCCTAGACGTACCAGGCTTCCCAAACCTGACTGGAGAAGAGTTGACTAACCGATTGATTGAACAGCTAAACAGCTTTGATACCCCTATTCATCTCAACGAAACGGTTCTTGAGATTGAAAAACAAGAAGAATTTGCCATCACAACTTCTAAAGGAAGTCACCTGACTAAAACAGTTATCATCGCTATGGGTGGCGGTGCCTTCAAACCACGTCCGCTGGAACTAGAAGGCGTTGAGGGCTATGAAAATATCCACTACCACGTTTCCAACATCCAGCAATATGCTGGTAAGAAAGTGACCATTCTTGGTGGAGGAGACTCGGCTGTGGATTGGGCTTTGGCTTTTGAAAAAATCACACCAACTACCCTTGTCCACCGCAGAGATAATTTCCGTGCTTTGGAACACAGTGTCCAAGCCTTACAGGAATCATCTGTGACCATCAAGACACCATTCGTCCCTAGCCAACTCCTTGGAGATGGAAAAACGCTCGATAAACTTGAAATCACAAAAGTCAAATCTGATGAAACCGAAACGATTGACCTAGACCACCTCTTTGTCAACTATGGCTTCAAATCTTCTGTCGGTAACCTTAAAAACTGGGGTCTCGACCTCAATCGTTACAAGATTATTGTCAACAGCAAACAAGAATCTAGCCAAGCAGGTATCTATGCTATCGGTGACTGCTGCTACTATGACGGAAAAATTGACTTGATTGCGACAGGTCTCGGAGAAGCTCCAACTGCTGTCAATAATGCTATCAACTACATCGACCCTGAGCAAAAAGTACAACCAAAACACTCTACTAGTTTATAAAAAAGAACCACGAGTCACATAGGATGCGTGGTTTTATAATTCATCGGCTTTTACAAATACCTTTACATCGTTTTACTATATCTTACAATACCTTTTAAAATAGCTATATTTTGAGCTTTTAAATAAATGTTTTTACATCATTTTACAGAGATTTACGACACTTTTGCCCCTTTTTTGCCCCCTGTTTTTTTAAAAAACTTCATCAAAACTCTTGACTTTCTCGGTATGCCGTGATATAATATAATCAAGATAAGGAAAGGGGGTGATGAAATTGAACAAAGAAGATTGGCTTAGGTTACTTGAAAAGGCAATAGACAATATTCCTGAAACGGTAACTGCTATCGCAAGTCTAGTGACCGCAATAACGGTCGCAAGGCAAAACAAAAAGCGTAAACCGAAATCCCGTCAAAGAAAAAGGTAAACGCTAAGAGGTTGGGGCGAAAGCCCCTCACACCTCTATTTTATCAAATGAAAAGAGGAAATGCAATGGTCAGCGCAATAGCTATTTTTATAATTGCAATCAATGTATATATTTATCTAAAAAACAAAAAGGACAAATAAGATGAGAAAAGTTATTCAAGAATTGCTAGACAGTTCGATGTCTACATCTACTATTTCGCAAGGTGCTGGAGTTCCATGGACTACTGTTTCTGATCTCAGAAAAGGAAAAACAAGCATGGACAAAATGGCACTTCTCACAGCGGAAAAACTTTATGAATTTGCTACAACTGATAAGCAGTGATTTCGGTCACTGTTTTTTATTTTTAACAAAACACCGTTTTTGACAATAATACACCACGATTTCCTCTCCATATTCTTCATGTAAACGCTTTTTTGAACAATAGGATTGTGATTTTGCTTTCTAATCGTTCAAAATGTGTGTTTTTGTAAAATAAAAAAACCGCAAGCCTGAGCCTGCGGTTGGTGTAATCTATTTTGAAGCCTTTCTATTTAGTCGTAATCAAGC
>NZ_VMML01000056.1:0-27496 GCF_013277175.1 Streptococcus sp. 3167
ACATTTAGGAGAGAGAAAGTAAGGAGTCTAAGACAAGCATTTCATTTGATAAGAGGCTTGGAGCTGTGAGGCTGGAGAGCCAAGGCTAAGACTAGCCTTGGTTTAGCTGAAAAAACAGCTTCAAGGGTTCCTCGTGTCAAATGAAAGCAAAATAATTGCCCTCAATCTCACCATTTTTTGGGGCATCATCACTTTCGATTGACACTACTTTTTTAAAATTTTTTAATTAATTTTACAACTGCTTCCGTTCGAGCTGTATGTGGGAACATATCGACCGACTGGATATAATGAAGATCATAGACTTCTACTAAGCGTACCAAATCACGAGCCAAGGTCGAAACATTACAAGAAATATAGACCATTTTTTCTGGTACATAAGTAAGAATAGTATCTAATAACTTATCATCCAGACCTGTACGTGGTGGGTCAACAATCAAAGCATCTGCTCGGTAGCCTTCCTTGTACCAACGAGGAATAATCTCTTCTGCCGTTCCAGCTTCATAATGAGTATTGTCAAATCCCATTCTTTTAGCATTTCGCTTGGCATCTTCAATAGCTTCTGGAATAATATCCATACCTCTGAGTGTTTTTACTTTCTTTGCAAAGGCAAAACCAATTGTTCCAACTCCACAATAAGCGTCAATCAAATGGTCTTCTTTACTAACATCCAGCGCTTTTACTGCCTCGCTATAAAGGACTTCTGTTTGTTCAGGATTTAGTTGATAGAAAGCTCGAGGGGATAGTGAAAATTCATAATCGAGTACACCTTCTTGAATACTCTCTTGCCCCCAGATAATCTCTGTCTTTTCACCATATATCTCACTGGTTTTAGCTGTATTTGTATTAACAGCTACTGTCACAACTTCTGGGAAATCTTTAACCAACTCTTTTACCAATTGGGTTAAATTAAGCTGGCGGTTTGTAACAATAATAATCTGAACCTGTCCGGTCTTTCTCGCGCGTCGGACCATAATAGTACGGACACCTAGAACTTTTCTCTCATCCGTGATTGGAATCTGGTGATAAGTAAGTAATTCTGCTAAGCGATTAGCAATCACTTGGGTTTCCTTATCTTGTACCAGGCAGTCTTTCAACTCTACTAAATAGTGAGAGTTTTGTGCATATAAGCCCGCCTTGACCTGATTTTTAAATTTTCGAGTCTGAAATTGTAACTTAGCTCTGTAATATTTTGGTTCCTGCATTCCAATAGTTGGACGAATTTCATAATTTTCATATCCTGCAGGAGCAAATTTTTTCAGCGCTTGATGAAGCAAGTCCGTCTTGAACTCCAGCTGCTTATCATAATGCAGGTGCATGATTTGGCAGCCTCCGCACTCATTATAAATAGTACAAGCTGGCACAACGCGGAATTTAGACTTCTTGTTGACCTTTAATAATTTCGCTTCAACAAAGTTGCGTTTAATAGAAGTAATCTGACAGTAGATATCTTCTCCTTTGAGAGCTCCAGGTACAAAGACTAATGTTTTTTGATAAAAGCCAATTCCCTCACCATTAATTCCCATACGCTTGATTTTTAATGGTATTTTTTGTTTTATTTTTAGATTCATAGGTCTATTATACCATGGAGTTTCTAAGATATTTAAGAATATGTTACAATAAAAGCATGAATTCAAAAACACCTCGCTTTAGTATACTAGATTTCCCTGAACAATTACGAAGCTATATCAAGGGAGCTAATCTCTCTGATAGTTCTTCTCATTCAAGTGCAACTGTCCTATATATAGATTCAGGTTACTATTTAAAAATAGATCAAAAAGGCAGATTAGCTCAAGAAGCTAAGATTGCAAGTTGGTTCGAAACTGAAGGATTGGGAACTCCAGTGATTACCTATTTATCAGCAAAAAAGGACTTCCTTCTGACCAAAGAAGCCATTGGCAGAAATGCTCTCGATTTTTTAAATCAACCCGAAAAACTCTGTCAAACCCTAGCTCAAGCATTAAACAAACTTCACAGTCTTAAACCACAATCTTTTCCGTCGGAAAATCATCTGAAGCGTTATAAAGAAAAAGCCTTAAAAAACTATCAGAAGGGGACTTTTTATAACAAGACTCTTCTGCCCCAATTTCATATTCACAGTCGTGAAGAAGCTTACCAACTGATACAAGAGAAAGGTTACATCCTCAAAGATGATGCTTTTATTCATGGAGATGCCTGCCTGCCAAATTTCATCTTGAAGGATGCCTCGCATTTTTCTTGCTTTATTGACTTGGGATTGGCTGGTTTTAGTGACCGACATATCGACCTCTTTTGGGCAATTTGGTCCCTTCATTACAACCTACAAGATGCTACGTATGCTGAATTATTTCTCGACTATTACGGTAGAGAATATGTAGATATGGATAAACTCCGACTTGTTGCAGCTTTCGAAGCATTTAGATGAAAGGAAATTATGAAAATCACAAAACTTGAAAAGAAAAAAAGACTCTATCTGATGGAGCTTGATAATGGCGACAAATGCTATATCACCGAAGACACAATTGTTCGTTTTATGTTATCGAGAGATAAGGTGATAAGCCAAGAGGAATTGAAAGAGATTCAGGACTTTGCTCAATTTTCTTATGGTAAGAATCTGGCTCTCTACCATTTATCCTTTAAAGCACGCACTGAAAAAGAGGTCAGAGAATATCTAAAAAAATACGATATTGATGAAAACATCGTTTCTCAAGTCATTGCTAATCTTAAAGAAGATAAGTGGATCAATGATAGCCAATACGCTTATGCTAGCATCAATGCTAATCAACTGTCAGGAGACAAGGGTCCTTATGTGCTGACTCAGAAACTAGCTCAAAAAGGGATTTCAAAATCTACTATAGAAGAGAACTTGAAAGAATTTGATTTTTCTGAAGTTGCTCAACGTGTAGCTAATAAACTATTGAAAAAATATGAGGGAAAACTTCCAGCTCGTGCCCTGCAAGATAAGATTATCCAGAGCTTGACTAACAAGGGCTTCTCTTATTCTGATGCTAAAATTGCCTTTGACGACTTAGATAGCCAAATTGACCAAGAAACGACTCAAGAACTCATCTTCAAGGAACTTGATAAGCAATATACTAAGTATGCTCGAAAGTATGAAGGATACGAACTGAAGCAGCGTTTAACTCAAGTTTTAGCACGAAAGGGCTACGATTTTTCGGATATAGCAAGCGCTCTTAGAGAATATCTTTAATATTTCCAAGTGAAATTCACAGATTTTAGGTAATTTTATGGTACAATAGTAAATGATAAACTTATAAATTGTAGAAAGTTGGTTAGTTATGAAGCTTCCAAAAGAAGGCGACTTTATTACAATTCAAAGTTATAAGCATGATGGGAGTCTCCACCGAACTTGGCGGGACACCATGGTACTAAAAACAACAGAAAACGCCATTATTGGTGTCAACGATCATACACTTGTTACCGAAAGTGATGGTCGTCGTTGGGTCACTCGAGAACCGGCTATTGTTTACTTTCACAAGAAATATTGGTTTAATATCATTGCCATGATTCGTGATAATGGAACTTCTTACTATTGCAATATGGCTAGCCCCTACTATCTGGATGAAGAAGCACTGAAGTATATTGATTACGATTTGGATGTTAAAATTTTTACAGATGGGGAAAAACGTCTCTTGGACGTTGAAGAGTACGAGCGTCACAAACGCAAAATGAATTATTCTGATGATTTGGACTATATTTTAAAAGAACATGTCAAAATTCTTGTTGATTGGATTAACAATGGACGTGGTCCTTTCTCAGAAGCCTATGTAAACATTTGGTACAAGCGCTATGTAGAACTAAAGAATCGGTAAAGTTGTCAAAGGTCAGGAACAAAATCCTGACCTTGTTTTTTTGGTAGTATAAAATAAATTGTGTAAAAACAAAAAGGAATAAATCCATTATAGCAGAGTTACAACACCTTACTAGAAAGAGATTTATGCAGAATTCGTAAAATATATAAAACAAATAGATATACTGTTATTTTTTAATGTCTCTGTTCCTTGTAAGTTTACAACAAACTTATATCGTTTAATACAAAAAATACGAAGATGATTAGTATAAAAAATACAGGTCAACTTCGTATTTTTTTATTTCCACATAGCATCAATCACTTGGTACAACATTTTAAAAACAATATCTCGACAGAGAAAATGGTATTTAATCTACCAGCTCATTTAATCGTTTTTGAAAATATAAAGCAATACTTTTAGATTCAATAAACTCAAAATATTTTATGACATCGTTCATTTGTTTAATTCCAGATTCTTTAGATTCAGTCAGATATATTTTATATCCTTTTACAAATTTGAATGTAGATTTTTCAAAAACTTTTGTGTCATCTTTTAATAGTCATCTTTTAATAATTTTTTTAATTTCATTTCAAAGTAGTCTGCATATATTAGATGTGAATTTTCAAGGCAACAGAACCAAAAATTTAAACAAGCTGACACAACTAAATTTCTATTCTTGCCGATTTTTTCGTAATAATGTGTACGCTCTAGTATTTCTTTTCCGACCATGTAAATATAATCTATTTCAAAAAGATGATATAAATTACCAATCAGCGTTATCTCATAGGACTCCCATCGTTCCTTCTGGAATAAATAGTCATACACTAAATTTAGATCATCTCTACTAACTACATGATTACAATCTATCTGATTTAATAATCCCTGAACCATAATTGTATTTATTTTATGAGTTTTTCCCCACTCTTCTCAAAAAGTTTTTGTTGCTCATTTTTTATTTCCTCCAACCCTTTAGTATTCAAACTATAAAAGTTCGGAGATAAATTAACCAAAAAATCATCACGCTCCGATCTTTTATAATGTTCTAGGTAATTACAAAAATTCTCTATCGAAACATTGATATTTGATAATAATTCAAAAAACGTTGAAAGAGAAATTTCATTTTCTCCCCTTTCAAATCTAGAAAGTTGAGATTTTGATATAGAATCAGCTGCAGCATACTCTAAAGAATATCCGTTTAATTTTCTAAAATATCGAAAAGCTTCTCCGTAATTTTTCACACTTTCATTCCCTTAACTTTCTTTTCGAGCGATAAACATACCATATTCTTTAGGAATGATCAACATACCATTATTAAACTCACTTTCCAATCTTTTACGTATTATTTCCTCTTCTAGTGAACCTATTTCTGAAATTCCTTTAAACGATTGGATGTATTTAACTAGGTCATCTATACTAGTTACCTGTAACTCATCATCATAGAGTAATGTATCGACAGAGTTAAAACACCTACTCAGGTACCTTTTACCATTTTGTAAAGTAAACGTTTTATTTTCTAAATCTTGATTAACCTCATCTTTAAATAAATTTGCCAAATAATTTACAACTCCATTTTCACCAAATGTAGCACAGTAAAAAATGCCTTCGGTTTTTAAGACCCTATTCACTTCAGAGAGAGCTTTAGGAATATCATTCACATGATGTAGAAGCATATTAGCAATAACAATATCAAAAGTTTCATTCTCAAAAGAAATCTTTTGAATATCCATTATCTCATAGTTGACATTGTCTCTATTTCCAATCACTGACTTCGTTGATTTTACCATATCTTTAGAAAAATCTGTAACAATCAACTGCTTCATTTTATCTATAGAATCACTATTGCTTTTCCACAGTTCTCCTGTACCACATCCTAATTCTAGAACCTTTACTTCATCAGTGATTTGGTAGTTAGAAAATATCCAATTATTAAATCCCAATTTATTTTTTGAATACTTCTTATGCAATTCTACTCGAATATCAAGATTATCATGACTTTTATATTGTTCAATTACTTTATCAATCATTTTAAATGCCCTCCACTCTATAATTTGACATTATATCACAAGAATAAAGATAGTGTTAAATAAGTTGTATAAATGCAAAAAAGGAATATTCCGTTACAGCAAAGTTGTAACACATTTCTATAAAGAAATTTATTCCTACGACTCAGTTTGGCATGCTTAACTTCCTAACTCAAAAACAAAGCATCGATTAATTTATCCGTTCTTCTTTTGAAACAGATTTGAACTGATAATTGCTCGTTTTAATTTAAGAAGCTCTTTTGAGCAAAACTTCATTTTTTTAAGAGTCCAACAATTTCTGTCTATCGCTTTTCTACTAGCAAAAAACCTACCTTGAGGCAAGTTTTCATTTATATATCTAATTTCGTAATAGTATAGTAAAATGAAATAAGGACAGTCAAATCGATTTCTAACAATGTTTTAGAAGTAAAGGTGTACTATTCTAGTTTCAATCTACTATAAATTTGATATGAGAATAGTCTTTCTCAACATCCTTATCCAACAAGAATGCTGTGGCGTCCTTCTTAACTTGAACCAGGTCAATATTCTGGGTTTGGGCTGCATAGACGCAGCCACAATAACATTGACGATAGATATCATACTCCTCACACATCTCTACTGAACGTTTGTAGCCTTGATTTTTCTTGAAATCGCTGGGAAGATAGTGGGTCGTGTAAATTTTTTGCACATCGATTCCGATGCTATTGATGGTTTGAGAATTCTTATGAGGACTGATAGTCAAAGCTGAACCAAAGTAGTCAAAGCCCAAGTCCATAGCCACTTGCGCTGTTTTATCAAGTCGGTAGTCAAAATAAACCTTGCAACGGTCGCCACCTTCGGGCTCCTCCTCTAGTCCCCTAACTAGTTTTCGGTATTCATTGGGTTCGTAGGGAGCTTCTAGGTACTGAACCGTATTTCCTGTCCGCTCATTAAAATCACTAACAAGTTTCTTGGTGACATAGACCCGCTTATGGTATTCTACCTTGGGATGGATATTAGAATTGGCAAAATAGATGGTCACATCTGCATACTTGGTCAAATATTCTAGTGTATAGGTACTACAAGGAGCACAGCAAACATGCACGAGAATGGTTGGCCGCTGCTCATTTTTCTCCCATGCTTGTACCATTTTCTGCATGACACGGTCATAATTAATCTTCTGATTGGGGGTCATCTTGCACAGAATTTCTTCTACATCGATCATGTTCTTCTCCTTTTTCTAGTCTTATTTTATCATATAAGTTAGGAGAGCTCAAATCAATTTAGAAGTGAATATTATAAAAAGAAGGGTTAGTCATTCCCTCCTTTTGTGTTTTTTATAAGTTGTTTTCTATAGAAAGCTTACATCATCCCGCCCATCATACTTGGATCCATTGCTGGAGCTGGGGCTACTGGTTCTGGTTTATTGGCTACGACTGCTTCTGTTGTCAAAATCAAGCTGGCTACAGATGCTGCATTTTGTAGGGCTGAACGACTCACTTTAACTGGATCAATGATACCTTGATCAATCATGTTAACCCACTCGCCAGTTGCTGCGTTGAATCCTATACCAAGCTCAGCATTTTTCAAACGATCGATAACGATTGAACCTTCAAATCCTGCATTGTGGGCGATTTGACGAACAGGTTCTTCCAAAGCACGGAGAACAATATTGCGTCCTGTTGCTTCGTCTCCTGTCAATTCCAAATCAGCCACGGCTGGGATAACATTTACAAGGGCTGTTCCACCACCTGCAACGATTCCTTCTTCAACAGCTGCACGAGTAGCGTTGAGGGCATCTTCAATGCGGAGTTTCATTTCTTTCAACTCAGTTTCAGTTGCGGCTCCGACCTTAATAACCGCTACACCACCTGACAATTTGGCCAAGCGTTCTTGCAATTTTTCACGGTCAAATTCAGAAGTTGTAGTTTCGATTTGAGACTTGATAACCGCAACACGGTGAGAAATCGCTTCAGGATTTCCTGCACCTTCTACAATAACCGTGCTATCTTTGTCCACGGTCACTCTCGCTGCTTGACCAAGAGCTTCAATTGTCGCATCTTTCAACTCAAGACCAAGGTCTTCTGTGATAACTGTTCCGCCTGTTAAGATGGCGATATCTTCAAGCATGGCTTTGCGACGGTCACCAAAACCAGGTGCCTTGACTGCTACTACGTTGAAGGTTCCACGAATCTTGTTCAAAACAAGAGTTGGAAGAGCCTCACCATCCACATCATCCGCAATAATCAAGAGTGGACGATTGCTTTGGAGAATGCTTTCCAAAAGTGGCAAGATTTCTTGGATATTGGAAATTTTCTTGTCTGTAATCAAAATGTACGGATTTTCAAGGTCAGCCACCATTTTTTCGCTATCTGTCACCATGTACTGTGAAAGGTAACCACGGTCAAACTGCATTCCTTCTACGACTTCAAGCTCTGTTTCCATACCACGTGACTCTTCGATGGTGATGACACCGTCTTTGCCAACTTTTTCCATTGCTTCAGAGATGTACTCACCAACTTTTTCAGAACGAGAAGATACGGCTGCAACTTGAGCGATAGCTTCTTTATTGGCAACAGGGATGGCGTTGTTTTTCAAAGCTTCAACTGCTGCGACAACTGCTGTTTCAATCCCACGACGAATACCGATTGGATTTGCTCCAGCAGTGACGTTTTTGATTCCTTCGCGAACGATTGCTTGGGTCAAAACAGTTGCAGTTGTAGTTCCATCACCTGCGATATCATTGGTTTTTGAAGCTACTTCTGATACCAATTTGGCACCCATATTTTCAAAATGGTCTTCTAATTCAATTTCTTTGGCAATAGTCACACCGTCATTGGTGATGAGTGGTGAACCAAATGATTTTTCCAACACAACGTTACGACCTTTTGGTCCCAAGGTTACTTTAACAGTGTCTGCAAGGATATCGACACCACGAACCATAGCTGAACGAGCATCTGATGAAAATTTAATTTCTTTTGACATACTTACTTTCTCCTTCTATTCTTCAATGATTGCCAAGATGTTAGCTTCGCCTACGATGATGTACTTTTCATCGCCATCTTTGACATCAAGACCTGCGTGGGCTTCAACTAAGACACGGTCTCCAGGCTTAACGCTTGGAGCTACCAAGTCACCGTTCAAGGTACGAACACCTTGTCCAGTAGCTACAACTTGGGCTGTTTTTGTTTTTTCTTGGGCTGAGCCTGCAAGGACAAAGCCTCCAACAGTTTGTTCTTTTTCTTCGATTTTCAAGACCACACGGTCTCCTAATGGTTTCAACATCTGTTTTCCTCCATAATGAGATAGATAGTATTAGCACTCTTTATATCTGAGTGCTAATTCATAGTTCTATTGTATCACTTGGTCAGAAATAGTCAAGAAAAAAGTCTGACTTTCTCAAGATAAAAAGCCTGAGACCAACTCAGACTTTTTAATGTTTATACTCAATGAAAATCAAAGAGCAAACTAGGAAGCTAGCCGCAGGCTGCTCAAAGCATTGCTTTGAGGTTGTGGATAAAGCTAACGTGGTTTGAAGAGATTTTCGAAGAGTATTAAAATGGCAATTCTTCCTCTTCCAAAACCAAATCTGCCAAATCCTGCCCTGCGTTATTTTCTCGCATAGCACGTTGGGCACGACTTTCCAAGAGTTGGAATCCTGTAACAAGTACTTCAGTCACATAATTCATCTGACCATTTTTCTCAAAACGACGAGTACGTAATTCCCCATCCACTGAAATGAGACTTCCTTTGGTTGCGTAGCTTGCCAAAGTTTCTGCTAGTCTGCCCCAAAGGACCATATTGACAAAATCAGCTTCGCGTTCCCCGTTTTGGTCTTTGTAACGACGATTTACAGCGATAGTTGTTCGCGCTACTGACTTGTCATTGTTGGTTTTGTGCAATTCCAGTGTAGACGTTAAACGCCCAATCATGATAACTTTATTATACATATTTTCTTCCTCCTACTTATCTATTCGTAGGAAATCAAAAAAGTTACAGAAATTTGTAACTTTTCGAGAAAATTTTTTATTTTTTATGAACCATGAAACCTGTCGCCTGTTGATTGGCCATAATGGTCATATCTGTAATCTGAACACGACGAGGTTGACTGGTCACATAGACTACTGTGTCTGCGATGTCTGGTGCCTGCAAGGCTTCGATTCCCTGATAAACCGTCGCAGCTCGTTCTTTATCACCGTGAAAACGCACTGTAGAAAAATCTGTTTCAACAATTCCAGGCTGAATGGTCGTCACCTTGATATCCGTTGCGATGGTATCAATTCGCAGTCCATCCGAAAAGGTCTTAACCGCAGCCTTGGTAGCTGAGTAAACAGCGGCACCAGCATAGGCATAAATTCCTGCGGTTGACCCCATATTGATGATATGTCCTTGATTGGCTTTTACCATTGCTGGCAAGAAAGAGCGAGTGACTGCCATTAAACCTTTGACATTGGTATCCAGCATGGTCAACATATCCAACTCTTCATAGTCCTGATAGGGTGCCAAGCCAAGAGCTAGTCCAGCGTTATTGACCAATATATCAATCTGACCTATCGTTTCTAGAATATCGGAGCAGACAGTCTTCACCATGGTCATATTCGTCACGTCTAGTGGAAAGGTCCAGACATTTTGATTTGGATAGATTGCTGCAAACTCCGACTTAAGAGTTTCTAATCTGTCTGTCCGTCGTCCAGTTAGAACGACATTCTCACCCTGCTCCAGATAAGCACGCGCAATTGCTTCACCAATACCTGATGTCGCTCCTGTAATCACTACATTTTTTGCCATCTTATTTCCTTCTATCTGGTCTATCAGATATTAACAACTTCTTAGGCAGTCCAGTGTTTAGCTGGGTCGAATGGTGTTCCGACAACTTGGTCTTCTGATAATTCAATAATACCACGTTTTTGTGGAGCATTTGGCAGATTCAATTCACGAGGACTGCACATCATTCCAAAACTCTTTTCACCACGAAGTTCGCCTGGGAAAATAAGATTGCCTTTGGGCATCATAGCTCCAGGAAGAGCGACAATGGTTTTCAACCCCACACGCGCATTGGGAGCCCCTGCAACGATTTGCACGATCTTATCACTTGCGACTGCAACTTGGCAGATGTTGAGGTGGTCACTATCAGGATGGACTACCATCTCGACAATTTCACCAACAACAAACTTAGGTTCCTTGTCATTGACAATTTCTTCTTTAAAACCTTCCGCCTGCAATTCTTGGTTCAAACGAGCGACCTGTTCATCTGATAAAAAGACTTGACCGAACTCTGCAATTTCAAATAAACTTGAAACTTCAAAAATATTCCAAGCCACTGTTTCCCCATTATCTTTGAGAAAAACACGGGCTACCTTGCCTTTGCGTTCTACATCCAGTTTGGCATCTCCGCTATTTTTCACGATGACCATAAGGACATCACCGACATGTTCTTTGTTGTATGTAAAAATCATTGTTTTCTTTTTCTCCTATTTCAGTCCTGCTAAAAAGTCGTTAATTTGTTGCTTACTTTTACGGTCGCGATTAACAAAACGACCAATTTCCTTGTCCTTTTCTAGAACAACAAGGCTAGGAATTCCATAAACATCCCAGAGTTTAGCCAAATCCATATACTGGTCTCGGTCCACACGAATAAAGGTGAACTCTGGATTGGTCTCCTCAATTTCTGGCAAGGCAGGATAGATATAACGACAATCGCCACACCAGTCCGCCACAAAAAGAAAGACCTTCTTGCCATCTTTTTCTACTAAGGATGCTAATTCTTCTAAACTTGCTGGTTGTATCATAAGACTTCCTCCTCATAGACTAGGTCTTCATTTTCATAGACAAAGGTATAATGACGCCCATCCTCAAAAATCACGCCACCAACCAAGCTCTCTAGACCGCTTTCGTAAACTTGAACATAGAGGGTCGCAATTTCTCCCATGTCTGAAAAATGGTCTCGCACAATCGCTGTCAACTCTTCCTGAGTCTTCCTGAGCTTATGGTCATCTGCAACTTTTTTCGTAGCAAGGGCAAGGCTCCCAATACCAAGCAGAGCCAGACCTGCCATCCACATTTTTTTAGCTTTCATACCATTCATTTTAACACAAAAAAGGCTTTAGGACAAATGAGGAAGCAGCAGAAAAGCAAGTAAAAAGCCTCTTCCTTAAAGGAAAAGGACTTCTTATACTCAATGAAAATCAAAGAGCAAACTGGGAAGCTAGCCGCAGGTTGCTCAAAGCACTGCTTTGAGGTTGTAGATAGAACTGACGAAGTCAGCTCAAAACAGCTTTTTGAGGTTGTGGATGAAGCTGACGTGGTTTGAAGAGATTTTCGAAGAGTATTATTCTTATTGCCAGGCACCTGATTTGCCAACGTAATAACCATCAGGTGTGTAGGTATTGCGAAGCATCTTACCTGATGAAGCCAGATAATACCACTTGCCATTATCTTTGACCCAATCATTCGCTAGCATGGCACCAGAAGAACTTACATAATACCATTCTCCCTTGTCATAAACCCAAGTGCTTGCTTTCATGGCTCCTGAGCAATTAGAGGCCAAAAAAACTGTCCAATATCATTCATTTTTTAAAAGCATTTGATACTACATCATCCACGCTGTAGGACATAGATACATCAAACGTAAGAGTCAAAACATCGAAAAATATACAACTTTTAAAGGCAACATTTCATTTTTTAAAGTCTAACAACCATAGAACTGAAATCAGAGCAAGGCATCAATTTCCTACTCTTAGTACGTCTATTTTGGATGGTTTAAGTGAAGATTTTTTTATTTAACGTAGACAACCTCCAACTTTCCAAAAGCCACATCCCCACGGATAATCAAGGTTTTGCTGGTTGGGGCTAGAGGGGCATCTGCCTTGGCTACACCACAGAAAGTTTCCACCTTCAAATCAACTCTCCAATGTTGGGGAACATAGATAACTGCATTGCCAAAACCAACTTCCACCTTCAGGGTTGCGGTATCTCCTAAAATCTCTGCATTGTCATAATATATCTTGGCATTGCCAAAACCAACTTCTACTTGGTCTTCTACCAATTCTTGGTTTTGCTTGTAGAAAGTCCCAGTCCCAAAAGCAACTTCCTTATCTACAAGAATGTTTTTTTCACCATCATACCACCATTTTTTCCCATTCCAAGTTCTGTTAGAATGAGTGAGTACGCTGACACCCATTACAATCAAAATACTAGCCCAGAACAATGACTGATTTGGAATAGGTAAGATGTCATAAAAATGATTAGCAATCATTAAGGCTACTAGAACTGTAAAAGAGGCTGAAGTTAAGTGGCGACGCAACAAAGCTCCAACTGATTGGTAGGCAAAAAAAGTAATACCAATCAAGGGCCAAATGTGCCCTCCTAGAGAAGGGATTCCAAAATTTCCTTGTACTAATATTAAAGCTGCCAATACTAGCAACACAATACCAAATGCTTTCTTTTTCATGTTCTTACCTCATGTTTCTTAGATTTTCTTTTAGGAGGGATTGGTAATGCCGTGACACATGAACCTCCTTGTGGGTCTGATAAAAGGAAATGGTGCCCGTTCCTGAAAAGGACTTGTCCACCGAGTAAACCTGACGGATATTTGCAATAGTCGACTTGGATACCCGACTAAAATAGCGAGGAAGGATAGCCTCTAACTCATAGAGTTTAAGCCGAACCTCGTAGGCATCTTTCTGGGTATGGGCGTAAATCTTGCTACCTTCCGTCTCAAAGAAGAGAATTTCCGACAAATCCAGATAATATTCGCCCGTCCCCTTGTAAAAAATCAACCGAGGAGACTTGGACTCTTGCAAGAGCCGCTGTAAATCCGCAATCTCATCTGTCAAAGCCGCTGCCTTGATGACAATTTCAGTTTCCTCTAAATTGCTGTCAATTTCGATTCGTAACTTCATTCCATCTCCTTTCTGACTCTACTATATCAAAGCTAAAATAAGAAAACAAGAGCAAAAAAGCAAGTGGTTACTTTAGACCCGTAAGTGGTTGTAGGACCACCTTAACTTACAGGTCAACATAGAAAGAAAATCACACCCCACACAAGAGCACAAATATAGCCAACCACTACATCCTTGGGAAAATGCACTCCACCCAAGACTCTCACTAGACCGAGGAGGGCTGACAAGACCAACAAGATAACCCCTACAGATAAACTAGCATGTAAGCAAGCCATGGAGATAATGGTTGCTGAAAAGACATGACGACTGGGCATAGACTGACCAGGGCTATCTCTGTCAAGCAAAGGTTTAATATCCCATTCCTCATAAGGCCTAGAGGCATTGATTTTCTTACGAAGAAAGGATAAAATCACAAAACCTGATGCAGGAATAAACAAATAGATTCCGACCTGTTTCCCAAGTCCTTCTTGGAGATAGGTAGTAGCTAACAAGGTTAGATAAATCATAGGCATAACTACCGTCATGAACCGATTGAAAGTTCTTAACAATCTCAGAAAGATAGGTCTATTTTCAATCTTACCAGCAACGTGGTCATACCATTCTTGATAATTTTTCATATATTTTCTCATCACTTATTCAAATTTTGCTTATAGGGAAGCACTTGTCTTCTAGTATAGTGCAGAAAAAGAAGGCCGTCAAGCCTTCTTTCGATTTATTATTCTGCTTCGTCTTCTGTAAATTGACTGTTGTAGAGGTCAGCGTAGAAACCAGCTTGCGCCATCAGCTCATCATGATTGCCTTGCTCGATGATATTACCATCCTTCATAACAAGAATCAAATCAGCATTACGGATGGTTGACAAGCGGTGGGCGATGACAAAGGACGTTCTGCCTTCCATCAAATGATCCATGGCTTTCTGAATCAACTCCTCCGTCCGTGTATCAACAGAAGAGGTCGCCTCATCCAAAATCAAGAGTGGCGCATCTTTCAGCAAAGCACGAGCAATGGTCAAGAGTTGTTTTTGTCCGACAGACAAGGTCACTGTATCATCCAAGACGGTATCGTAACCATCTGGTAGGGTCATAATAAAGTGGTGAATCCCTACAGCCTTGCTGGCTTCAATCACGCGCTCATCACTAATCCCCTCTTGGTTATAGATGAGATTATCTCGGATAGTACCTTCAAAGAGCCAAGTATCCTGCAAGACCATTGAAAAGGCATCATGTACTTCCGAACGCTTCATATCCTTGGTATCCACACCATCGATACGGATACTCCCCTTATCAATCTCATAGAACTTCATCAAAAGATTGACAATGGTTGTCTTACCAGCTCCGGTCGGTCCGACAATGGCAACCTTTTGACCTGCATGAGCTGTCGCAGAAAAGTCATGGATAATAGTTCGCTCTGGTGTATAACCAAAGGAGACTCGATCAAAGACTACTTGACCTTTCATATCGCTCAATTGCCTTTCTTTATGGGATTCGTCTTCCATTTCCTCTTCAGCTAGGAATTCGAAGACACGTCCCATGGCTGCACTAGCCTGCTGAAGACTACTAATCCCCTGAGCGATTTGTGAAAGAGGCTGAGAAAAGATACGAACATAGGCCATAAAGGCAACGATAATCCCGATACTAATCTGCCCATTCAGAGCCAAGGCCGCACCAACGATAATCACCAAGGCATAGCTAAAGTTCCCAATAAACATCATAATCGGCATCATAATCCCTGAAATAAACTGAGATTTCCAGATACTGTCATACAGACGATGGTTTAATTTCGCAAATTCTTCTTTCGTGCTCTCGATAGCATTGTAACTGGTCACCACATTATGGCCAGAGTACATTTCCTCCACATAGCCATTGACAGCCGCCAAATCCTGTTGCTGACTCTTAAAGAAGCCCTGTGATTTGCCCATAAAGATGGATACAAATGCAAATCCAACAAGGGTTGAAACAACCGTCACCAAGGCTAAAATCCAGTTCATCCCAAACATGGTTACCAAGACTGCCACGACCAATAAACTAGATGAAAGAACTGTTCCCAGACTTTGATTGAGGGACTGGGCTGCAGTGTCAACATCATTGGTTACACGAGACAAGGTATCTCCTTGAGAGTGTCCATCAAAATATCCCAATGGTAGGCTATTGATTTTCTCTGCAATAGCTCTTCTCAAACGCTCTGAAAAACGTTGAATGACTGTAGTAAACAGAAAGGCCTGCAAATAATTTGATAGAAGCCTAATTACATAGATGACGACCAAAAAACTACCAATGGCTGCAACCGCCGCGACATCCACACTTGTTTCCAGACCACTGGCAATAATATTAGTCATTTCCTTGATGCGGGTTGGACCATATACAGTAATGATATTGGATACGATTGTTGCTAGAAAGGCTATCAGAAGGGCAAACTGGAGGCCTGCAAGATAGGGTTTACTCTGTTTCCAGAGAGACATTTTCTTATTTTCCATGTTCCAATTCCTCCTTCGATAGTTGTGAATAGGCAATTTCTTGGTAAACTTCGTTGTTTGCTAGAAGTTCCTTGTGGGTGCCTTGTCCCACGACTTTTCCTTGATCCAAGACCAAAATCAAATCAGCATCCATAATCGTTGAAATACGCTGTGCGACGATAAGCTTGGTCATAGACTTGGTTTTCTCTGCTAACTCTTGGCGTAGGACACGGTCTGTCTTGTAATCCAAAGCTGAGAAGGAGTCATCAAAGATGAGGATTTCTGGCCTCCGAGCCAAGGCACGCGCAATGGCCAGACGCTGTCTTTGGCCGCCTGAGAAGTTGGTTCCTCCTTGGGCCACTTCTGAGGCCAAGCCCGCTTCCTTGTCTTCGATAAAGTTTTTAGACTGGGCCAATTCCAGAGCCTGCCACATAGCTTGCTCACTAAGTGGTGTTTCTTGACTCTGTCCAAAGTCTAGATTGCCCTTGACATCTCCAGAAAATAGCACAGCTTTTTGTGGAATATAGCCAACCTTGTTGCGCAAATCATTTAAGTCATAGTCTTGAACATTGACACCGTCCACCAGAATTTCTCCTTCTGACACGTCGTAGAAACGTGGAATCAGATTGACCAGAGTTGATTTACCAGAACCTGTTGACCCAATAAAGGCCACTGTTTGGCCAGTTTCTGCTTTAAAGCTAACATGCTCGATAACTGCCTCCGAATTTGCCGCATAGCGGAAGGTCACATCCTTAAATTCGACCTGACCTTTGAGGTTTTCATCAGCCAGCTGCACTTGAGCAGGGTTTTGGATAGAAGAATGCAAATCTAAAACTTGATTAATCCGCTTAGCAGAGACCATAGTTCGGGGAAGAACGATGAAGAGTGCTCCCATGAGAAGGAAGCCCATGACAACCTGCATAGCATAAGACATGAAAACAATCATGTCACTAAAGAGAGGCAGACGCGCTATCGGAGCAGCGTCGTTAATCACATAGGCCCCAATCCAGTAAATCGCCACACTCAAACCACTTGAAATCCCCATCATGATAGGGTTCAAAATAGCCATAAGACGGTTGACAAACAAATTCAAGCGTGTCAATTCATCATTTGCTGCTGCAAATTTTTCATTTTGGTATTCTTCAGCATTGTAGGCGCGAACGACACGAATACCTGTTAAACTCTCACGAGTGATACTGTTCAGCTTATCTGTCAGACTTTGAATCAAGGACTGTTTTGGAAAGGCTAGCGTCATCAAAACAGTCGTCATCAAAACATTGACAATTACTGCCACAAGAACGGCCCAGAGCCAGTATTCTGAATGACCTAAAATCTTTCCGATAGCCCAGATAGCCATAATCGGACCACGCGTAACTACTTGCAAGCCCATAGTAATCAACATCTGAACCTGAGTAATATCATTGGTAGTACGAGTTAGAAGACTAGGAATAGAGAATTTCTTAATCTCTGTCTGCGAGTAGTCTAAAACTCGGTTAAAAATATCACTTCTCAACCTACTAGTATAAGAAGCTGCCACTCTGGATGCAAAAAATCCAACTGCAACTACGGACAAGAAGGCAAGAAAGGACATTCCCACCATCATGCTTGCCGGCTGCCACAACTCATCTAAATTAGTTCCTTGACTACCTAGCAAATCCGTAATTTTCGAGATATAAGTCGGCACTTCCAACTCCAGATAGACCGAAAGGCAGGTAAAGAGAATGGCTAGTAAAATCATCCCCCATTATTTCCTACTAATTCGTTTGGCTAATTTCTTCATTCTCTCCTCCTATTCTCTCGATATTTGCCTGTAGTTGACCGAGAACTTTCTCAAAAATCAGTAATTCATCTTCATCAATGTCTTCCATCAACTGCTTGTCTATGCGTTCAAAGAAGGCCTTAACCTGCTGCATTTGAGAACGTGCTTTGTCCGTCAAACAAACAAATTTTGCCCGCTTATCAACAGGACTCGCCTCCAATTCCACCAAACCATTTTGCACCATACGCTTGACCAAATTACTAGCAACAGACTTGGTAATATTGAGTTCCTGCTCGATATCTTTAATCAAGACCAAGTCTTGGTTTTTCTCACGATTATCCAAAAAACGCACAACCTGACCTTGAGGCCCACCCATAAATTCAATACCACAACGTTTGGCTTCCTTTTGCACCATGAGGTGAATCTGATGACCAAAACGCTTAAAGACTAACATCGGTTTGTCCATACAAACTCCTTTCTAACTATCACATTTAGTTCCCCTAGGAACTAAATAAGTTTCCGTGAGAACTATTTTACCACTTTGAAAAGAGATGTCAAGAAAAAGTTTCCTAGAGAACTATTTTTTTGATTTAAAAAATCCCAAGTGATTTTTTCACTTAGGATCATGTTTGCTAGGTTAATTTAGAACCCGTCTACGTTTGTGTAGATTTTTTGTACGTCTTCGTCGTCTTCAAGAACGCTGTAAAGTTTTTCAAAGGTTTCAAGGTCATCGCCTGACAATTCCACTTCTGACTGAGGAATCATTTCCAATTCAGTCACTTGGAATTCTTCGATACCTGACTCACGAAGGGCAACGATAGCCTTGTGAAGGTCAGTTGGAGCTGTGTAAACTGTGATTGTACCTTCTTCTGCTTCTACATCATCCACATCCACATCTGCTTCAAGCAATTGCTCAAAGACTGCATCGGCATCTTCACCTGCAAATACGATAACTCCCTTGTTGTCAAAGAGGTATGAAACCGAACCTGAAGCGCCCATGTTTCCTCCGTTTTTACCAAAAGCTGCACGGACATTAGCCGCTGTACGGTTGACATTTGAAGTCAAAGTATCCACGATCAACATAGAACCATTTGGTCCAAAACCTTCGTAACGTCCTTCTGTAAAGGTTTCGTCTGTGTTTCCTTTTGCTTTATCAATCGCTTTATCAATAACGTGTTTTGGCACTTGGGCTTGTTTAGCACGGTCGATAACGAATTTCAAAGCTGAGTTTGATTCTGGATCTGGATCACCTTTTTTAGCTGCTACATAGATTTCTACACCAAATTTTGCATATACTTTAGAGTTAGCTCCATCTTTAGCCGTTTTCTTGGCTACGATATTGGCCCATTTACGTCCCATTAGGAATCTCCTTTTTTCACATTTTAATCTTTCTTATTATAACACAAGTTTTTTCGATTTTCACTAGAGGAAATGGATTTTATTCAGTAAATCCAACTAGGATAGCACTTTTGTTGCCAAGATGGTCTTGCCTTTCCATCCTTATCAACATTCAAAAAACAAACTAGACCATTATCTGAAAATAGAAAGTTTCTACCAAGTTTGACAAAGTCCGCTCAAACTACTGTTTAGAGTTTGTAGATATAATCGACAAAAACAATCATACTGCACCTTTTATTGACAGTCTACTCCAGACATATCATAGTTCAAGTAAATACTTTGAAATTCAACAGTTCTTATAGGCGCTATTGTATTCTAAGAAATCAATAGAAGAATTTCTAACCAAACATCTATTACTCAATGAAAATCAAAGAGCAAACTCGAAAACTAGCCACAGGTTGCTCAAAACACTGTTTTGAGGTTGCAGATAGGGCTGACGTAGTTTGAAGAGATTTTCGAAGAGTGTAATTTATGTGTTCCTGAAACAGAAATGTATGCTCTTTTTGATTTCACATGATACTGAAGTTAGACTAGTACAACGGCACTTCTAAAACAAGTAAAAGGTAGCTAATTCCCTGTATAGCAAGGAGTTTCACTACCCTTTTTACTTTTTCTTACAGCTACGGTTTGATAGACTCATTTTAAAATCACGAGCCTAGTCATTTTCTACCTTATCCTCTACCTGAGGATAAAGAGTCGTTCCCCAAATAGAAATCGTCCGCTTGCGCACTAGGGGCAAATCAGTTTTTTCATAAACCGTACGCCACCATTCCCAGGCAAGTCCGGTACACTCTCTAATTTTGACAGAGAGATTGCGAACATTTCCTTTTAAAGGAATACTAGTGGTAAAATGAGCCGTCAAATCCTGGCCATTTCTGTCCCAAGCCTTAGGAGTCAAAACTTCTTTACCTTGATAATCATAGGATAATTCATCCCAAGTAATGTAATATTGGGCAACATAGGCACCACTATGATCCAAGAGTAAATCTCCGTTTCTGTAAGCTGTCACCTTAGTCTCAACATAGTCTGTACTGTTTTGAAAGGTCGCAACTACATTGTCCCGTAAAAAAGAAGTTGTATAGGAAATCGGCAAGCCTGGGTGATCTGCTGTAAAGCGACTGCCTTCTTGAATCAAGTCCTCTACCATATCCACCTTGCCTGTTACAACTCGGGCACCCGAACTCGGGTCGCCCCCTAAAATAACCGCCTTCACTTCTGTATTGTCCAAAATCTGTTTCCACTCTGTCTGAGGAGCTACCTTGACTCCTTTTATCAAAGCTTCAAAAGCAGCCTCTACTTCATCACTCTTACTCGTGGTTTCCAACTTGAGATAGACTTGGCGCCCATAAGCAACACTCGAAATATAGACCAAAGGACGCTCTGCAGAAATTCCTCTCTGTCTTAAATCCTCTACCGTTACAGTATCTTGAAACACATCTCCTGGATTTTTAACAGCATCTACGCTGACTGTATAATAAATCTGCTTAAAATTAACAATCTGAATCTGCTTTTCGCCCGAATGGACAGAATTAAAATCAATATCAAGAGAATTCCCTGTCTTTTCAAAGTCAGAACCAAACTTGACCTTGAGTTGTTCCATGCTGTGAGCCGTGATTTTTTCATACTGCATTCTAGCTGGGACATTATTGACCTGACCATAATCTTGATGCCACTTGGCCAACAAATCGTTTACCGCTCCGCGAACACTTGAATTGCTGGGATCTTCTACTTGGAGAAAGCTATCACTACTTGCCAAACCAGGCAAATCAATACTATAAGTCATCGGAGCACGATCGACCGCAAGAAGAGTGGGATTATTCTCTAACAAGGTCTCATCCACTACGAGAAGCGCTCCAGGATAGAGGCGACTATCGTTGGTAGCCGTCACGGAAATATCACTTGTGTTTGTCGACAGGCTCCGCTTCTTTCTTTCGATAACAACAAACTCATCGGGTAGTTGATTCCCCTCTTTGATGAAACGATTTTCAATACTCTCTCCCTGATGGGTCAAGAGTTTCTTTTTATCATAATCCATAGCTAGTATAAAGTCATTTACTGCTTTATTTGCCATATTCTTCCTCCTAATAAGTTCCTGGATTGAGTTGCATAAACTCAGACTTGTTCAGCGAAATCAGCCGTGGTTGGACTAAGTGATCCAAAATTTCCTCGTACAATTCTTCTGAGACATTGCGTCGCCGTCTAGCTAGATAAGAAGTCGGAATGACCGTATTATCCAACATAAATACCTTATCTAAGTCAATCAAGGTTGGTCTTGTAAAAGGATTACGAGCTAGATCCGGCTCTTCTATCATAAAGTTCTTGACCAAACGTCTGGTCAAGAGAGCTGGTTTGAAGGTCTGATTTTTAACCAACTCTTTGTTTTTAGTCATGCTGTTGTCAATACAAATATACATATGATTCTTCACAGCCAAATCGCTACTAATAGTCGGAAAAGGCAAATAAAGAGCTACAACATCTCCTCTCTTAATCAAGCAAGAGCACCCCCTTTTCTCCTAATGTAACATAGACAGGATTGACCAAGTCTTCTGATTGACTCAGTGTTTCCAAAGTTTGAGTTTGGCGCCCTGTCAATTTAGTAGCATCTTGTCTCTTCAATACAAAATGCTTGTCGCCAATAACCTTGACACTATAATCCTTCTCCAAAGCTGACTGGTAAATCCACATCAGATATTGTCTGTCCTGAGAACTCAAGAGAGAAGGATGTTCAAGTCTCCCGATAGTCTGATAAAAATCAAAAACAGGAGCCAAAGCTTGCCAATCTGACTGGCTAGTTGTCAAGGCTAGAAAAAGGGCTTTGCGAGCTGATACTTCTTGATTAGCCTTGAGAGTCCCCTTGCCCTCCAAGTTTTTTAAAAAGTGGGAAACTCCAGAAAGCAAATCTTTCTCTAACTGCGAGAAATAAAAACCTTGCCTTCCCAGACACAAGTCTCTCAAGTCGCTTTCTCTAGCAAATAAGAGTTCAAACAGTTGATAATAAAAGAAAAATATCTGGCACTGAGTTGCGCTCATCTTTTCCTTGTCGGCTTCTTTTTTTAACCAGAGCAAGGGCAATAGGTAGCTGGATTGAGACATTTCCTCCACCTCCTACTCTTTTTTCTCTGGAGCATCTGCACTAGCTGCCACTTCTTTTGACTGGATACTTTCCCACTGGTTGATTTCCTCTGAGATAAGACCTTCGCATGTCTTGACAAATAGGGCAAAAGTCTTGGTTTTTCCTGCATATTTCTCTGTTTGGCATTGATAGAGGAATTTTTCTCTCTCCAGGAGTTGCGCAGTCTTTTGGTAAGAAATCCAATGTTCCTTTGCATTATACAAATTGAGAATCCCTTCACACAGCAAGCCTAAACTGGATAAGGCAACCGAAATCAAACGGTAGCGATCACCTGGCATAGGAACAGCACAAAAGACAGCTATGAGGAAACCTGCCACGATTTCTGTTATTTTTAATACCTTATAGCGTCTACGATGTTGAACGCTTTTCTTTAAAAAATGAGCTATCTGTACGTCCAATCGATCTGTCAGGTACATTTCTTCTGGCGTCATGTTCGTAACCCCTTTCATTTACTTTGATAATCATAGTATAACATATTTGAATATCAAAGTATAGTAAAAACTGAACTATAACTTATTATAAAATCTAAATATGAAATATTTGTGAAATAAGGGAAAAATATCACAAAAAGGATGGAACAAAAAGTTTCAAAATGATAAAAACGCATAATACCTTGCCTTAAAAAGCTTGATATTATGCGTTTTATCAGAGAAAGATTTTCTGAATGTTCACCTCAAATTGAGTTTTTCCAACATTCTATCAATCACTATTCTAGCTGGTTTCCGACTCGGCTAAGTTTGACTTATCTTAACTGAGCAAGAACAGCTTTGAGTTTCTCAATCAACTCCTCTTCTGTGTGGTCAGACTCTTTCTCATTGGCTAGGAAGGCAACTGCTTGAGCGAGAGCTTCTCGTGCTTGGTCAAGGACTTTCGCATCTACATTTGTAAGGTCGCTTTCTTGCAGAACCTTAGTCAGTTCCTTAGTCAATTTCTTGAGTTCTGACTCTTTCTTGCGACGAGCGATGAGGAAGAGAAGGAGACCAAGAAGGGCGAGCAGGCTAGCAATCATGGTACCATATGGAAGATGACCTTGCTCTTTGCTTGTTTCTTGCATTTCCTCTTTATCCTTAGTCGCTTGCTTACCTTTCAAGGATTCGAGTGCTTCTTTGATCTTAGCAGTCATCTCTCTCAAGTCTGCTTCCGTCAAGTCAGTATTTCTAAGGGCTTCTTGACCCTCTCCGAGAATGATCTTCACAGCGTCGATGACAGATTGATCAATACCATCCAAGTCTTTCAAACGAGTTTCCAAGTCTCCAATCAAATCTCTTAAGACGGATTTATCAACCTGTTTCTCTTGACTCGATTGAGTGCCACCAGCAAAGGTTACACTTCTCCGGTTACGGATTGGTGGTGTCACACTGGTGTTAGTGTTGCCACCGTTATTAGTGTTGCCACCGGTGTTGGTGTTGCCACCGTTATTAGTGTTGCCACCGTTATTAGTGTTACCACCATTGTTAGTGTTGCCACCGGTGTTAGTGTTGCCACCAGCGTTAGTGTTGCCACCATTGTTAGTGTTGCCACCATTGTTGGTGTTACCACCGGTGTTAGTATTGCCACCATTGTTGGCGCTTGCTGTGGCTGTGACCTTATTGATTTCAGCAATACCAGCAGTCTTCGCATTCTCTACATCAGTTTGTGTCTTAGCTTTATCAATCTCAGCTTCCGCTGCTGTAACTGCTGCCTCTACTTGACGATTAGCGGCTTCCTTCTCTTCATTTGTGATATGAGGAGTTCCTGCTAGAGCGTTTTTCTTCTCGTCAGCTTTTCTGCGTAGTTCTTGCTTAGCTTGAGTGTTAGCAGTTCCTGTGGCTGTAACGTTATTAATTTCAGTAACTCCTGTAGTTTTGGCTGTATCTACCGCTGTATTTGTTGTTGCTGTATCTACGTTTGAGATTGCTGTTGTTTCTTTCTCTGTTACTGTTCGCTTAGCTGTAGCTTTTTCTTCATCTGTTAAGCCTGCTTGTTTGTCTATCTCACCTCGTTTAGTATTTGCGGCTTGTTTGATAGCTTCTTTTGCTTCAGGTTTTTTAGTTCCTGTGGCTGTAACGTTATTAATTTCAGTAACTCCTGTAGTTTTGGCTGTATCTACCGCTGTATTTGTTGTTGCTGTATCTACGTTTGAGACTGCTGTTGTTTCTTTCTCTGTTACTGTTCGCTTAGCTGTAGCTTTTTCTTCATCTGTTAAGCCTGCTTGTTTGTCTATCTCACCTCGTTTAGTATTTGCGGCTTGTTTGATAGCTTCTTTTGGCAAATCTTTCCCTATCGGGTTCACGCCGTTAATATTTTCCAACCCCTTGTGCAAGGCATCATCCACCTTAATAAGGCTGTCGGCATTTTCAATATCGCGTGTAGCTTGACGTGCATAGGTATTAACTATTGCAGTAGCACCATCTCGCTCTACAGACGAAAGGCTTCCATTCTTACCAAGGCTATCATTTTTACGTTGTCTCGCTTTCTCTATTTCATCCTTAGCATCACCTTTTGCCTCGGCATATGTTCTGGCATGCCATTGGTTTGCAAGAAATAATTCGGCCCCCTCTCTGCCTCTTAATCCAAAAGCATATACCAGTTTTTTAACATCATTATTTCCCACGGTATTAAATGACAATCTATATTTTCTGTCACTATTGGGCAATTCAAAATAGTATAACTCTCCTCTACTTGAATTGATAATGTCAAACTTTCCATCTGAAACCTTTTGATTTTCTCGGCTTTCAGCTCGTCTCTCATAAGGATTGGTTCCTCTAGGTCCCCTCCTTGCCAAATCGTTTAGACTTCCAGACGGCATTGGATTCAATGTGAATCTATTATTAACGCCAGTAGACGTCGTAGTCCCTTTAGTAACCCTACCAAATTGCGCTCTTGAGTCTCTAAGTAGTTCTAAAATACTACTAGTATTTGGAGATCTAGTTGTAGTTCCTCCACTTTTTTCTGTTATGCTAAAAGCATCCGAATTGTGTTTAAATTCTTGACCCGAAGGAACAGTAAACCAAACTTGTGTATTCCCCGGTAATCTCCTGTGCTGATTATTAATTTCAATATCCCAATGAAATCCATCTTCCGTTGATGTTACTGTAGCTTTAATATATTTTTCAGCCTCTGATACCAGCTTCGTTGAGTTATCTCTATATTTTCTATTTGAATAGAAAACATAGGTATACTTATCATAAGGAGAATTTCCCCTATCACCTGATTTCTCAAAATAACTTTCTTGAGCTGTTCTAAAGGCTTCAGAGTAGTTTTCGCCAGCTCTTGCAGCTCTTGTAACTCTCGAACTACGAAAGTCAGAGTAGCCACCATCACGTGGTTGAGGAGTTACTCCTCCAGCTGTAGTTTCCTCACCATATTTTTCTTCCAGCACTCCTTCGATGAGGTCTCGGGATTTTTTCAGGTCGACTAGGGCAGCGGCAAAATCTTCTTGGCTGATGGTATCGCCTTTAGAAAAGGCTTCATTGAACTTATCAGCTGCTGCTTTTGCTGCTTGGATTTTATCTTCCGACGCTTGATTTTCTTTAAGTCGTTTGACAATAGACTCTAATTCATCTTTTAGTCTATAGACGCCGTTTTCACCTTCTGTCGTATTAGTGTAGGTTGGGAGTTCTCGTGGAGTAGATTGAGAGTTGGCTTCAGGTGCTGCTTCCTTTCCTCCATCAGTTGGACTAACTTGGTTCGCAACTGCTCCAGGCTCGATTGTTCCCCCTCTTTTACGACGCTTTCCACCAGTTGCTTGCTCAGTTGCAGTTCCGTTTGGTTCGACAAGCTTATTATTTGTCGAACTTGCTTCACCCAAGTCTGTCAATTTTGGTAGCGATGGCTCCAAGGCTTGATTGACACGGCTCGTCAGTTCTTCCATAGCTCTTACTTGCTCATCAACCTGCGCTTGCGTCGCTTTTGGATCGTCCAAAACTGCCTTAGCTGCTGCTAGACCTGCTTCCACTTCATCGTGGAGCGCTTTCATGGAGCTAAGAGTTAGTTTTTCCAACAAAGCTTGCAGATTGCCTTGGAGTGATTTAGCTTCTGTCGTTTTAGTGGCAGATGTGGGCTGGTCTTGCTCTTTTACTGCTCCTCCTTGAGAAGTTTCTTGAGCAGCTGGCTTCGTCTCTGGTTTGGTAGGAACAAGGCCAGCTGTTTCCTGCCCCTTACTAGCGTCCTCGATTTTAGTCTCTGGAGAGTTTGACTCCCCTGCAGACTGGAGCTCAGCCGACGGTTCAGTCTGAGAGACCTTCTCTGGCTCTTCCCCATCTGACTCCTGTGGTTCCCCATCTGAATTTCCAGCAGATCCAGCAACTACATCACTGGCTGTTGCCGAAGATACTGCAGGTGCCTGCGCTTGCACCCCATTTGCGAAAAACATCAATGCCGCAACCGCAACACTAGCAGCCCCAAAATGGTATTTACGAATGGAATAACGGAAAATTTTCTCTCCATTGCCATCATTCTTTTTCTTGAACATAAGTGAATCCTTTCCTCATCTGAGAGCTTCCCCGAGCTTAGAAAGCGCGCAAAAAGCCGACAGTCGATAATATATCAATCATATAGTAACACTTCTGACATACAAGTCAACCTCCTCGCTGACAAGATAGAGTCAGGAAAGGCAAGAAAAAAGCGACAATATATATATATATATATATATATATGCACAGACATATAAAACCTTTTAATACAGCCTATTTTTTAACAAATAGCGAAACAGTTATACTACATTTATATATGTACAACACCTTTTTGTGCCAATGTTACAATATTGTTACATTTTAATTACACAATCGTTTCAAGAAATATGATGGAAACCTGAGTATTTTATAGTAATTCCCTTCCTATCAATTAGGTCAACAGTTGAGTGTTGAGTGTTGAATATTGAAACACCCTATCCTCAGCAAAGGACTATGATCAGCATTTCCTAGCCGCTAGGACGCTCCAAATCACCTATTCTAAGTCCACCATAGCTTGGTCAGTAAGATACAGACTGCAAGGCGACGCTGATGTGGTTTGAAGAGATTTTCATTGAGTATAATTTTAACTTCTTACTTTTCATTCCTATTCCTTAAGTCATAACCACCCGTGA
>NZ_VMML01000057.1:0-1405 GCF_013277175.1 Streptococcus sp. 3167
TGCGGCTAGTTTCCTAGTTTACTCTTTGATTTTCATTGAGTATAAGTCCTTGGTGGGCACCTGCTACCGGTGAACCCAATAGCGATTCCCAAGCCTGACTATCGTGAGGTAGCGGATTAAAACGGTCTGGGGATAGACCGTTTTAAGTCTGACGCTGGAAATAAGAATCGTCAGAGGAAGGGATAGCGAAATCGTGGCTCTACGAACAGGAAGGTGATAGTAAGGCGTATATAGCGGATAGGGGGGGCGCGAAACCTTAAAGTCCAAAAAGGTAGTCGTAACCTATATGCGTAAATCACGAGAGTAATTGAATTCGAACTAAGATTTATCTTTTTCCACTGTAACCTTTTAACGTCCTCATGTCTAGTCTAAACGAGGAAAGATGTAGGACTTATCCCGTGAGCTCTGTCGCTAGAAAGAGAAAACGACAGATCGAAGTAATCCTACTTTACTTGTGTCTGTAAAACGAACGGTCTGATAGAACTGGACTCTGTCACGTATTGACTAGATGAAGGTTCACCAATATAAGATATCCCTCAGGCACCAAAACAAGAAAGGAATAGGCACATGTCAAAATTGCTAGATAAGATAGTATCACGCGAAAATATGCTGGAAGCTTACAATCAAGTAAAATCCAATAAAGGCTCAGCTGGGATTGATGGAATGACTATCGAAGAGATGGATGACTATCTCAGACAAAACTGGCGCTTGACTAAGGAGCTGATAAAACAGAGAAAATACAAACCTCAATCAGTCCTGCGAGTTGAAATCCCCCAACCCAATGGAGGTGTCCTTCAGCTTGGGATTCCGACAGTGATGGATAGGATAATCCAACAAGCCATTGTCCAAGCTCTTAGAGTACTTAAATGACGGCTATGAGTGGATAGTGGATATAGACCTAGAGAAATTTTTCGATAGGGTTCCTCAAGATAGATTGATGTCCTTAGTACATAATATGATCGAAGACGGAGATAGGGAATCCTTGATTCGTAAGTATCTTCATTCAGGTGTTATCATTAACGGTCGGCGTCATAAAACGCTAGTTGGTACACCACAGGGAGGAAATGTATCTCCTCTCTTATCTAATATCATGCTTAATGAATTGGACAAGGAATTAGAAAAGAGGGGACTTCGATTTGTGCGCTACGCAGATGATTGTGTGATGATGGTCGGAAGCGAGGCAGCCGCTAAGCGTGTGATGTATTCAGTTAGTCGTTTTATTGAGAAACGGCTAGGTTTGAAAGTATAGTAAAATGAAATAAGAATAGGACAAACCGATCAGGACAGTCAAATCGATTTCTAACAATGTTTTAGAAGTAGAGGTGTACTATTCTAGTTTCAATCTACTATAATTTGAAGGGGAATACCGTGATTGGCTAATATTTGTTCAAGGACATGATAGTAA